>JBBQHJ010000022.1:0-26138 GCA_038323865.1 Gemmatimonadales bacterium | reverse complement strand
GAAGAAGGCCGCGTAAAGTGCCGGCAAAGACGGGCGGTCGCGTCATCATCATCAAGAAGAAGAGAAAGGGCCACGGTGGTGGACACCACGGTGGCTCCTGGAAGGTCGCATATGCCGACTTCGTCACGGCAATGATGGCGTTCTTCCTGGTCATGTGGATTCTGGGCATGGACCAGAATCTCAAGAAGTCCATCGAGGGCTACTTCTCGAATCCCGTTGGATTCAAGAAAGGCTACTCGGCGGGCCGCAGCCCGATGTCGTCGGGCTCATCACCGGGAACGGTACAGACGACGCCGCTGCGCCTCGTGAGCCGGCAGCAACAGGTAGAGTCGTTCAGCAAGGCGCGCTCCAAGATCGAGGGAAAACTCAACGAATCCGGCCTGAGCGCCATTGCCGCGACAATTGAGATCACGATGTCGCAGACAGGCCTCCGCATCGAACTGGCCGAGGGAGCGGACGGCAGCTCGTTCTTTCCGTCGGCATCGGCGCAGATGAAGCCGGTTATGCGGCGCATCCTCCAGATCATCGCTGCGCAGCTGGCGCCGATGTCGAACAACATGATCATTGAAGGCCACACCGACGCACGCCCGTACGCCGGCACGTATGGCAACTGGGAGCTCTCGACCGATCGCGCGAACGCCGCGCGCCGCGTGCTCGAGGAGAATGGCGTCGCAGCACTCCGCATTCGCGAGGTGCGAGGCCTGGCCGATCGCGACAACCGGATCGACGCAGACTCCTACGACCCGCGCAATCGCCGCATTACGATCGTGCTGCCGTTCAACGAGCCAGCGGATGGCTCGGATCCGGCCGCGGAGCCCGCAGGCTCGCCGCTCGTACCACAGGGCCATAGTCTGCCGACCGTTACGGCTCGTACGGGCTCGTAACAGGGCGAACCGTTCGCTAACGAAGCCACTCTATCGGCAGGGCTTCAAAAGAATTCACAGAAACAACGGATTTGACACAGACACCCCGGATACGGCGGGAACTACAGCGCGTCTAACTTGAAGTTCCGCTGTTAGATCCGCCGTATCCGGAGTTTCGCCTTACCGATCTGTGCATTCAGTTTCAGGACACTGTCCCGAGCGCATGGCGCGAATTGGGAATAGCGCCGCACACCAACAGCGTGATCCCTTTACGCGGCGCGCTGACTAAACGCCGTCTCTGCCCAGTTCACGGACTCGCTGTAAAGCCCGGACACAACATCCGACGGCAGCCCGATCCCCGATGCGAGCGAGTGCACATCGCCCCACGCACCAGACTCGTATGCCTCGGTGAGCAACAGGAACGGCGCCTGGGTGCCGGTGCGCGTTAGCAGCGCATTCTCAACGGCAGGAATCACATTGATCCCGTTCAACACCTGAGTCATCGGCACGCGCATCAGCGCGTCCATGCGCGACAGCAATCCCGTCATGAACAACGAATCCGCCGATGGTGATCCCGGCAAGCGATTCGCCAACAGCTCGCACAGGCGCCCGCGTGAGAGCGCCGTAAGCGCGAGCTCCTTCTGCAGTCCGCCCTTGCCGGCGAATGATGCCGTCAACAGCACGCACACCCAACGGTGCAGCGTCGAACGCCCAACCAGGCGAATGGCATGGCGAATGGAATCAATACCTGACCCACCCATCGCCGCTGAATTCACGATGCGCATCAACTTGTACGTCAGCGCCGGATCGGCGGCGAACGCGCGCTCGATGTCGGCGTCGCTCGAGTCTGGACTCTGGAGCAGGTTCATCAACCGCACCGTGCTCGTGGTCGAGACGTCCACATCTGCGTGCGTGATCGTCTCCGGACGCGCGTAAAAATATCCCTGGAAAAAATCGAAACCCAGCGCCTTGCACCGCTGGTAGTCCTGCTCCGTCTCCACCTTCTCGGCCAGCAACATCGCGTGGAACGGCTTGAGCGGCTCGAGCGCTGCACGCAGCTGGTCATCCGTCTTGCCAAGGACATCGATCTTCACGATCGACGTCAGTTCCAGGATGGGCAGGAAATTGTCGTGATATTCGAAATCATCCAGCGCGATCGTATAGCCCGCGCCATGCAGTGCCTGCACGGCCGCGAGCGTGTCGTCGTCGTAATCGATGTCTTCGAGCAACTCGATGACAATGCGCTGGCGATCGAGCACTTCGTAGACACCCTCGAGCAATTGCTCGCGCGTGATGTTTACAAAGCTGCGCGCGTCACCCGTAAGCTCCCGCATGTTCATGCCGAGGAAGGCATTGGCAATCACCTTCGCGCTCATCGTATTGGTATCCACGCCATCGGCAAACGTCAGCTCACCATTCCGCCGGTACAGCAGTTCGTACCCACTCAGCCTGCCGTCTCGATCAAAGATTGGCTGGCGCGCGACGAAAATGCTCATGACAAATGTCCCCGGTGTCCGTGGCGAGAGAAGAGTTGCTCCGGCTGAGTATCGACCATACGCCAGTGCCGCTTGAGCCTATAATTGCTTGCGCTTTCACCTATCTGTGGCGGAGCGCTGGGGACGCGGGGTCATTATGTCCGGCTCTTTCGCTATTGTCCGTATTGCTTCATTGTATGCCGCGTTACGAAAGACCTCGACATCGGATCATGATCGCAACTCTCGCCTTGGCCCTGCTCGCATCGGCTGGCACACCCGCAGACACAACGCCACGGCCGGCGACGGATTCGTCCGTCGGCCCCGTTCTGGCCGGTCTCGCCGTCGGCGTTCGTCCGGTAGAAGACACGGTGCCGCGCCGCCGCAGAAAGTCCGTTGAGGTCAGCGACATGTACCAGACGCGCCTCAAGATCCATCAGGTTGGCTCGTACCTGGTCTATCCCCTGTTCATCGCGCAGGCCGTCGCCGGAAACCAGATCATCAAGGATTCCAAGGCGGCGCCGGATTGGGCCAAGACCACACATCGCGTCGGCGCAACGGCACTCGCTGCCGTGTTCACCGTAAACACGGTCACTGGGCTCTGGAATCTCTGGGACTCACGCTCCGTCGAGCAAGGACGCACCCGTCGCATCCTGCACACAGTACTCATGCTCGGCTCCGATGCCGGGTTTACCTACGCCGGCGCGAAGCTCTCCGAGGACGCCGAGCAGAGCGAAGAGAAGCGGTATCTGCATCGGAAGTGGGCGTACAGCTCAATGGCGGCGACGCTCGCCGGCATCGGCGTCGCGAAATACTGGCCGGAGGATTGAACGCATGATGCTTCAGGAGACAGCGGCCGCTGCTGGCGGACTGACCGAGACACTCATGAATCTCGCTGCACCATGGGCGAAGATCTATTCGCACTCGAAGGTGGTGTCTGCAACAGTGACATTCCTTCACATCGCGCCGCTCATCTTCGGTGCAGGCGCGGCGTTCGTCGCCGATCGCGCCACATTGCGCGTTGCATCACTCGGCACCGATGAACGCCGGCGACAGTTACAGGAGCTCGGCAAGATTCACCGCGTGGTGATCTTCGGTCTCGGACTCTCGGTCGTCAGCGGTGTGCTGATGTTTCTCTCCGACGTCGAGACATTCCTGCCATCGCCCTTCTATTGGGTGAAGCTCGGACTCGTGGCGCTGTTGCTCGTCAACGGCTTCATGATGACGCAAACGGAGAAAGCGCTCGCCAACAATCAGGACGACACAAAGTTGTGGGGCCGCTTGCGCACGATCGCTCTTCTTTCCGCCGTCTTGTGGATGGCCACCACCCTCGCCGGTGTGGTTCTCAAGGAGTATGCGTGAGCATGACTGAGCAGAACGAATGCAATGGATGTGAGATCGGGAGTCGTCGCGACTTCATTCTCGACGCACTTCGCACCAGCGCCTTGGTTGTCGCGGCACTGGGTCTCGGAGCAAAGGCCGCCGAGGCAATGCCGGTGCGCTGGATTTCTGCTAGTCCGGACAAGACGTACCCCCTACCCGCAGCAGACGGCGTCCAGATCGACAAGGACAACGAGCTCATTCTCGCACGCGTCGGCAAGAAAGTGTACGCCTTCGTGCTCGCCTGCCCGCACCAGAACACGGCGCTCCGGTGGGAGGGGGATGACCATCGCTTCAAGTGTCCCAAGCATAAGTCCATTTACACAGCTGAAGGCGTATTCGTAGAAGGCCGAGCGACGCGCAGCATGGATCGCTATGCCGTGAAGCTTGCGGGCAGCAACGTGTCGGTCGATGTCGACAAGGTTTTTCAGGAAGACACGGACAAGGCCGAGTGGGGCCAGGCGTTCGTCTCCGTTCCCTAAAGAGAAAGCACATGTCCTGTGAAAAATGCCTGAGCCGGCGGGAGTTTCTCGCGAAGAGCGCTGCCGCAGCGGCCGGTGTGGCGGTCATCGCCACCGGGTGCGGTGACGGACAATTCGGCCCGTCCGCCGTGATTGCGTCGAACACCAAGGTGTCCTTTAAGGTCGCCAGCGTAGCTGGACTCGCGAACGTTGGCCAGTTGGTGCAGGTCGGGCCAATCGAGAACTTCGTGGCAGCGAAGCGTTTGAACGCAACGACATTCGCGGCCTACTCCATGATCTGCACTCACGAGAGCTGCACCACGTTCATTCGCAGCAATCACTTCGAGTGCGACTGCCATGGCTCCCGTTTCGACGTGAATGGCAAGGTGACCAGCGGCCCTGCGAACCGTGATCTCCCATCAGTACCGGTGGCGTACGATGCCGCAACTGATACGCTGACGCTCGGCTAGTTGTCATCCAGAGCGAAGCGAAGGATCTGCCTTTCGGCTCAGCGGTTAGTTTCTGAGAATGCTGATCGGTGTCGCTGGAATGGTTGGTTCCGGAAAAAGCACGCTGACGCGCGCGCTCGCGTCGCGCTTCGGGCTTCAGCTCGCGCTCGAGAGCGTTGACGGCGACAACCCGTGGCTCGAGCAGTTCTACGGCGGCGGCGAGAGCGAGATGCGCGCGTATGCGCTGCCCCTCCAGCTACATTTTCTCGCGACGCGCTTCGAGAGCATGCGTCGCATGCGCGGACTCGGCGGCAGCTGGGTGCTCGATCGCACCTGGTACGAAGACGCCGAGATCTTCGCGCGCGGTCATTTCGAGGAGGGGTTGATGTCGTCGGTGGAGTGGGAACTCTACCGCCGTCTGTATGTGGAGCTGCTGCATTCTCCCGCGGCGCGCCCGCCGAAGCTGTTGGTGTATCTGCACGCGCCGCTCGACACCATTGTGCAGCGCATTCACGCTCGCGGACGTCCGAAGGAGCGCGACGCCGGCGACGACTATTGGGCCGCGCTGCACGCGCGATACGAGCGGTGGATTCCCGAGTTTCGCGCCTGTCCCGTGCTCAGCCTCGATGTGCGCGACTACGATCTCGTCGCCGACCCGAATGCCATCGAGTATGTAGCAGGCCGGGTGCGGCAGCGGCTGGAGCCATCGCTCCCCCAAACAGATTTGTTCCCGCCTGTTTTAGCTGTGGCGACGTAGAACCGTCGCAGGGAACAGGGGTATGAGAAGTGTCTGTTCGATGCATCTTTGCCATGCGCCCTCACGCCTGCTCGGACCTGCCATGCGCACCACCCGTCCCCTCGTCATTCTCGCCGCCGTCGTACTCGGCGCCTGCCGCGATAGGGCTCCAGCGGCCGTCGATTCCTCGCTCGCGCAGGATCTCGCGCTGGCGCAGCGACAGGTAGCGTCCACGCCGGAGTTCAACGATGCGCCGGCCGGTGGCGTCGCCAAGGCGAGTCCCGCCAAGGCAGCGCCGACTCCGCGCCCGGAGCCGCCGCGCGCCAAGGTGCCTACCCCGAGGCCATCACCGCGTCCGCAGAATACGCCGGCGCCGGTGCAACGCTCCCCTGTGCAGACACAGCCCCAGCCCGTGGCCACTGATCCAACGCCGGCGCCGGCATCCGCACCTGCTGCCGGCATCATTGGCTCCGGCTCGCGCGTGGGTATGTCGACGAACGCACGTGTGTGCACGGTGAACCTGCTTGCTGGCGACAAGGTGACCGCTACGGTGACGAGCGGCATCACCGGTTCGAATGGCGCGAGCATCCCATCTGGCGCGACCGTGGTGCTTGAAGTCGCTTCGGTCGATCGCCGCGATCCCATCGAGCAGAGTCAAATCGAATTCCGCGTACGCTCCATCGACGTGAACGGCGAAGCCCAACCCGTCACGGGCGACATCGCCTCTCTCGGCACCCTCGAACCGGTGAAGGCCGAGTCGGCGAATGAGAAGCAGAAAGTGATCGGCGGTGCGGTGGCCGGCGCGGTGCTGGGCCGCATCTTCGGGAAGAGCACCAAGGCTACGGTGATCGGTGCCGCAGCCGGTGCTGCCGCTGGTACCATTGCCGCCAAGCGCAGTGGTGAGACCGATGCGTGTCTGCCGTCTGGTAGCCCGCTTCGTTTGACCATTTCGCGGGATATCGTGGTGCGTCGTTCGACGATCTAGTACAGAGCGACGCACGCAGATGGGCGCCGATTTCTCGCAGATTTGCACAGATAGACCAGACATCTCTTCCACATAGACCAGACATCTCTTCATTTCTTTCAAATCAAGGCGTCTGCGCCGTTTTCTGTGTTCATCTGCGACCCATCTGTGCCATCTGCGTGCGCAGCTTTGCTTGTGACTAGCATCACAATACGTTGAAATAGAACGACTTAACAGATTGTGTACAGTTGCGTCTCCCTTGTGAACCTCAAAGGAGATGCACCGATGTTGAAGCTCAAGCTCGTCCTCGCTACTGCGATCGCTCTTGCCGCAAGCCAGACAGTGTCCGCTCAGTCTGCTGACACCAACAACCACGAAATCCGTCAGGATCGCCACGAAGTTCGGCTAGACCGACGCGAAGTTCGGACTGACCATCGCGAAGTGGTCGGCGACCGTCGCGAGCTCCGGCAGGACATCCGCGGCGGCAAAGGCAAGGCAGAAATCCGCTCCGATCGCCGCGAGCTGCGCCGCGACAGCGTCGAAACCCGTGGCGATGTCCGCGATCTCCGCCACGACCGTCGCGACCTCCGTAAGGACCGCAGGAACCCGTAACACCATCGCTATCCGCTTCCCGCTTCCCGCCTTCCGCAACTGCGTTCGAAGTTTGTAGTTGCGGTCCGCGGCCAGCGGGCAGCGGTGGTGCCCCAAAGGCTCTTACGCCAAACAGGGTCATGCGCGTACTCTACGGGCGATGGCCTCCGACCCTTCCGACAAGACCCCGCCCGAGCCCGCCGGCGACGCCGCCGAACGTGCCATGCGCGAAGCCGAAGCACGCGCGCTCGCCGAAAGCGGCCTTGGATCAGGCCTTCTAGCGCGACAATCCCAGCAAACGGGCGAGGGAATCCTTCCCGTCCTCAAGGTCTGCCCGCAGTGCAGCCGCGAGTACGAAACCACGTCGCGCTTCTGCCCGGAAGACGGTACCGCGCTCCGCCCCAAAGGCTCCGACTCACTCATCGGCCGCACACTCGCCGAGCGCTATCACATCCTCAAGCGCATCGGCGAAGGCGGCATGGGCCGTGTATACCTCGGCGAGCATGTGAAGATGAATCGCCAGTGCGCCATCAAGGTGATGAGCCCGTCGCTGGTCAATGACGCCGAGTCTGCCGCACGGTTCGCGCGCGAAGCGTCGAATGCCGCACGCATCATTCATCCGAACGTCGCCGCCGTGTTCGACTTCGGAGAGAGCGAAGGCGTCGTCTATCTCGTAATGGAGTTCGTCGAAGGCGAACCGCTCTCGCGCGTTCTCTCGCGCGAAGCGCCGCTGTCGCTCGCGCGCGCCGTTGATCTCGCGAAGCAGATTGCTGATGGCCTGGGCGCCGCGCACGAGCTTGGCATTGTCCACCGCGACCTCAAGCCCGACAACATCCTCGTGATGCGCACTCGCGGCGGAAAGGAAGTCGCGAAGGTCGTTGATTTCGGCATCGCCAAGGCAATGCAGGAGAATGTCGGCGAAGGCCTGACGAAGACGGGCCAGGTGATCGGCACGCCGGAGTTCATGGCGCCCGAGCAACTCTACGGTGACGCCGTCGACGCACGCGCCGATCTCTACGCGCTCGGTTGCATTCTGCATCTCATGCTCACTGCGCAGCCCCCCTTCGATGCGCCGACGCGTGAACAGATGATCAAGCGCCGGCTCTCGGAAGATCCAGCGAGCGTCCACGCGATCGACCCGAGCATTCCCGACAACGTGGCGAACGTCGTGGCCAAGTTGCTCGCTCGCTCGCCACAGGAGCGCTACAACTCGGCCACCGAGGTACGCGATGCACTCGAGGGCAACCTCGTGCGTCGCTCGGGATTCGAAAATCAGAAGCCGCTCGACAATCGATACACGCCTCGAAGTGCACCGACGGTTGCCTTTCTTCATGCGACGGAAGCGACCACTGAAGTCACTTCTGTTCCCACTGCGCCGCTTCCGTCGAGGCGACTTCCATACATCGTGGGCGGCGTTGTCGTGGCCGGGGCGGCAGCGGCACTCATGTTTAAGGGTGCCGCAACACCCGTAGTGACCGCTCCGCCAGTCGCGGTCGCAAGAGAGTCCATTGCCGTCGTCACACCCCCGCCGGCACCGATCGTCGCCGACACCACACCAAAGCGCGATAGTGTTCCGGCGGTGAAGGCAGCAGTGCCGGTTGTCGACAGCACGAAGATCAAGGCACGACTCGCGCGGCAGAAAACGGACGACAGCCTATCGAAAGCGCGCGATGCTGAGGTAAATGGGGCGCGCGCAGCGGTGACGCGATTCGCCAAGGCTTTTGAAAATGGCAGCGCCACCGCGCTCAAGACTGCCTATCCCGCCATGCCCGACAACGAACAGAAGCGCTGGCAGGAGAACTACTTCGACAAGATGGAGAAGATCGATTCGCGTGTCGGCAGCTTCGACGCGAAGATCTCCGGTGATTCGGCCGACGCCGATTTCACGGTTGTGCTCAATATGATCGCCAAGAGCAACAAGCAGCCGCAGGATCTCACGCTGCGCCAACGCGCCAAGTTGTTCAAGAAGGGTGGCGCGTGGACGATCGTGTCGCTGAAAGTGCCCTAGAGCTTTCTCGCGAGCTTCGCGCGCAGGTCAGCGGCAACGGAGTCGAGCTGCGCCAGGTCGTAGCCGACTTCCCATTCATCACCGCGCGCAAAGTTGGCTTCGTTGCGCAGCAACAGACGCTTCCAGTCTTCGCCCTGAAAGCGCGCCGTGATTCGCGTGCGATATCCCGGATCGGGCACGCCGTCGCGCACGAGCGTGGCCTGCCACGCGGTCATCGCGAATCCGGCACGCGTGTCGGTGACATCAACGGTAAATCGCTGCCCGAGTGCGTCGGTGACGATCCTCATCGCCTGAGTCTTCGTAAGTCCCTCGCGCACATCAATCATGCGCGTGACCTTCGACTCGGCGGTGGATTGCACGAAGCTCACGGGCGCCGCAGGCCCGGAAGACGTGACGTGAACCGACGCGCAGCCGGTGGCGAAAGCGAGGGCGGTCATCCAAGGTCGCATGACTCAACAATATGGTGTCATTCCGGGCAATGTCGATGGTGTCATTCCGAGCAATGTCGATGGTGTCATTCCGAGCAATGTCGATGGTGTCATTCCGAGCGAAGTCGAGGAATCTGCACGTGCGCCCTTTCGCACCACTCAACGCCGCGGGACCGCTGATGCTGCGCACGCTGAAGGCGCAGAGACTGGAGACCCGCGGTACTTTTCAGAAAGGCCGGTATGGTGTTCAGCGCCATCGGCGCTGCGTGGCTACGCTGTTGAGAACGCGTGAGGTGCAGATTCCTCGACTGCGCTCGGAATGACACCCTCACAGATTCCTCGACTGCGCTCGGAATGACACCCTGACAGATTCCTCGACTGCGCTCGGAATGACACCCTGACACAGATTCCTCGACTTCCCTCGGAATGACCAAACTCATACAACGTGACCTCCAGCAGCAGGCGAAGGAGATGTCCCAAGCTGCACGGGACAAGATCACCGGCCTGGTGCGCGGGCTCAGCCCTGAACAGCTCTCGATCCGGTCCATTCCCAAGTCGTGGACTGTGGCAGAGGTGCTCGAGCACCTCTGCATTTCCGACGAAATCCTCGAGAAGCCGATGCGACAGGCCATTGCGGGCGCGCGCGCTGACGCGGGTGCGCCACTCCGGGTCTGGAAGTCCACGCTGCTGGGCGGATTCATCGCCAGCTCGCTGGTCAACCCGCGCAAAGTGAAGACTCCCAAGGTCTTCGAGCCGAGCGTGACACCGCGCGGTGGCGTGCTGGAGGCATATCTCCAGTTCGACCACACCGTAATGCAGCTGATGGACGAGGCCTCACAACTCGACTGGCGTTCGATCAAGATCAAGTCCCCCGCCCTGCCCCCATTCGTGCCCGGATACAATCTCGGCGACGTTTTCCGGATCCACGCCGTACATACAACGAGACACGCCGGACAGATCGAGCGCACGATTGCCGCGATGTAGGGCAAAGCCCACTGGCGGAGGCGCTCCCCGACCTCGAATTTTTCCGCCATGAAAATTGCCGTCCCCTACGAATCCACTCCCGGCGAACAGCGCGTCGCCCTCACTCCCGATAGCGTTACTCGGATGGTGAAGGGCGGTCACGAAATACGCATTCAGGCCGGCGCGGGCTCTCGCGCCGGCTTTTCCGATTCCGCGTACACCACCGCCGGCGCCACCATCGTCTCAAGCGCGGCGCAACTCTATGAGAGCGCCGATCTCGTGTGCCGCGTGCAGCCGCCGTCGGCCGACGAACTCGGTGCGATGCCTGAGGGCGTCGCCATGGTGTCGCTGCTTTCGCCAGCGCGAAACGGTGAGCTGCTCAAACAACTCGCGGCGCGAAAAATTACCGCCCTCGCACTCGAGCTCGTGCCGAGAATCACGCGCGCGCAATCGATGGACATCCTGTCGTCGCAGAGCACTGTGGCCGGCTACAAAGCGGTGCTCATGGGCGCCTCCGCGCTGCCAAAGTTTCTTCCGATGCTCACGACGGCTGCCGGCACGGTGTCGCCCGCCAAGGTGTTCGTGATCGGCGCCGGTGTCGCTGGACTTCAGGCCATTGCGACAGCGCGCCGGCTTGGTGGAGTCGTCTCGGGCTTCGACGTCAGGCCTGCTGCGCGGGAACAGGTCCTTTCACTCGGCGCAACATTCGTGGCGAGTGATCTTGTGAGCGCCGGATCCGAGACATCCGGGGGATACGCCATAGCGCAGAGTGATGATCAAGCGGCGCAAACCAAGGCGGCGCTCGCGAAGCATATCCCCGACATGGACCTGATTATCACCACCGCGCAGATCCCGGGTCGCGAGGCACCGAAGCTCATCACGAAGGAGATGGTCGCGAGCATGAAGGCGGGCTCGGTCATCATCGATCTTGCGGCGGAGACGGGTGGTAATTGCGAGCTCACGAAACCTGGTGAGACGGTGCAGATCGATGGCGTAACAATTCTTGGACCGCTGAACATTGCGTCGTCGGTGCCGTTCCATGCGTCGCAGATGTTCAGCAAGAACGTGAACACGCTCGTCACGACATTCACGAAGGACGGCGCGCTCGCGTTCGACGCGGACGTCGAAGTCACGGGGCCAATGACCGTGACACGCGACGGACAGGTCGTCTATCCCTCCTCTACCTGATCATACGAGATGCTGATTCTCGAACTTTACGTTTTCGTGCTCGCTGGCTTCGTGGGTTTCATGGTGATCACGAAGGTGCCGCCGCTGCTGCACACGCCGCTCATGTCGGCGACGAACGCGATCTCCGGTATTTCGCTCGTGGGATCGATTGTCGCTGCGGGCGGACAGCATAGCACACTCGCCACGCTGCTCGGTTTCGTTGCCGTCGTGTGCGCGACGACAAACATCGTCGGTGGATTCCTCATCACCGACCGCATGCTGAAGATGTTCAAGCGCAAGGACGAGGCGAAATAGCGAATGCGCGATTACATCGTTCAGTTCAGTTATCTCGTCGCATCGGTTCTCTTCATTCTCGGGTTGCGAAGTCTCACGCATCCCGACAAGGCGCGACGCGGCATGCAGCTCGCCGCGATCGGCATGCTGGTGGCCATCTGCGGCACGCTGATCAACCACGAGATCATCGATTACAAGTGGATCATCGCCGGTCTCGTACTCGGCGCCGCGATCGGTTATCCACTCGGCATGTGGGTACCGACAACCGCGTTGCCACAGCGAATCGCGGCGTCGCTCAGCTTTGGCGCACTCGCGTCTGCATTGGTCGGCGTCGCTGAGTATCACAACATGATGCACGGCGCGCTGGAGGAAGTGTCTCGGGCGAAGATGGCCGCGCTGGGCTTCGAGGTGATGCTTGGCTCGCTTACGGTGACCGGCGCGTTGATGGCGTTCGGCAAGTTGCAGGAGGTACTGCCGTCGCGACCGATCACGTTCAAGGGTCAGAATCTGCTGAACGCATTGCTGTTTGTTTCGGCGATGGTGCTACTCGTCACGAGCATCGTGAATCCCGCCAATGCGTATGCGTTTTACGGGATGATCGCGATCTCGGCTGTTGTCGGCGTGCTGATGGTCATTCCCATCGGCGGCGCGGACATGCCGGTGGTGGTGTCGCTGCTCAATTCCTACTGCGGCCTCGCCGCGGCGGCCACGGGATTCGCGCTCGGCAACAGCATCCTGATCATCTGCGGTGCACTCGATGGTGCTTCGGGTTTCCTGCTGTCGATCCTGATGTCGAAGGCGATGAACCGTTCGTTCGCGAACGTGTTGTTCGGTGCATTTGGCGGTGAGCAGCCCACCGCAGCCGTAACCGGTGGATCTGCGCTGCCCATTCGCGCGATTACGGCGGAAGACGCAGCGATTCAGCTCGCGTATGCACAGCGTGTGATCATCATTCCGGGATACGGAATGGCGGTGGCGCAGGCGCAGCACACGGTGCGTGAGTTGGCGGAGTTGATCGAGAAGCGCGGCGGTGAGGTGAAGTACGCCATTCATCCCGTCGCGGGCCGCATGCCTGGCCACATGAACGTGTTGTTGGCCGAGGCGAACGTGCCGTACGATCGCTTGTACGACATGGATGAGATCAATGGCGAGTTCTCACAGACGGATGTTGCGTTGGTGATTGGCGCGAATGACGTGGTGAATCCTGCGGCGCGTTCAGATCCGTCGTCGCCGATTTATGGAATGCCGATTCTCGATGCGGACAAGGCCAAGCACGTGATCGTGCTCAAGCGCGGCATGGCCGCCGGGTTCGCGGGCATCGAGAACATGCTCTTCCATGCTCCCTCCACGTCGATGCTATTTGGCGATGCGAAGACTTCTTTGACCAAGCTCATTACTGAAGTCAAAGCGGCGTGAGCGTGGAGAAGGTCTGCCACTGAATACACAGAAGCTCTTAAGACGGCAGCCCGATAGCGTGAGTCGGCGAGGCGAGCAACATTCGGATAGCTTGAACTATCCCGAACCAGCGAGACTTCTCTCGTCCCACACGAGAGGAGCCCGATGCTCACCATGACACGCAGCCGCACCGACTCACACCTCGCGCTCGCCGAGCGCGTAAAAGCCCACATCGACGCTCACGTCGACGAGCCGTTGCCGCTCACCACGCTTGCAAAAGAGGGCGGCGTGAGCCCGGCGCATCTACAGCGCACCTTCACGCGCGTGGTTGGCCTCTCGCCGAGGCAATACCAGGAACAGCGGCGCGTGGGCACACTCAAGGAAGCCCTGCGCGACGGCCGCACCGTGAGCAGCGCGACGTACGACGCCGGATTTGCCACGAGCCGTCGCGTCTACGAAACCGCCAACGACGCACTCGGCATGACGCCTGGCGCGTATCGCCGGCGCGGTGTGGGCACCACCATTCACTACACCGTGGTACCGACCACGCTCGGTCTACTGCTCGTCGCCGTGACGGAGCGCGGAGTCTGCAGTGTCGCACTGGGCGATAGCGAAGAATCACTCGTGAGCGCGCTGCGCAATGAGTATCAGGCCGCCACGCTCGAGCGCGCGACCGATGCACGTGACCGTTTGATCGACGCCGTTGTTGCTCACATCGAGGGACGCGCATCGGACGAAGAGATTCCCATGGACGTGCGGGCGACTGCATTTCAATGGCAGGTCTGGCGCGCACTCCAGCGCATACCCGAAGGTGCGACGCGTACCTATCTGGCGATTGCGCAGGAGCTCGGGCGGCCGAGTGCGGCACGTGCTGTAGCGCGGGCCTGTGCGAGCAATCGAGTGGCGGTGCTGATTCCCTGTCACCGCGTCATTCGCGGAGACGGCGCACTCGGCGGATATCGCTGGGGAATCGCGCGCAAGGCGGCCCTGCTCGCACGGGAGCACGCCAAGGCGTCGTAACTCCTGTCGGGTGCGGAACGTATGGTCTACATTCACGTGAACGCCGCACCCGATTCGACGATGCAAACAGCTCAGGAACAGCAGCAGCTCAAGAACGAGATCCAGCACACCATTCAGTCCGCGCGCGAAGCCGCTCGTGATGCTGCGCGTGATGCAGCGCAAGCGCAGCGGGATGCGCAGGCTGCGCAGGGTGATCAAAGGATCGTTATTCGGCAGGGGGTGCCTGTACCGCCCGTTCCGCCGGGGTTTTCCTATTCCGGCTCGGGTGGCGGCTTCAATGACAACTCCATCCCGCCTCAGGCGGTGGACTTGGCGTATGGATTCTTCGTCATGTGCGCGGTGATCGTGATCGGCTGGCCCCTCGCGCGTGCATTCGGCAAGCGCATTGAACGTCGTGCCGCCGAGCCCGCACCGGCGTCCCCGCAACTCACCGAGCAGTTGCAACGCATCGAGCAGGCTGTTGACGCAATGTCGATCGAGATTGAACGCATCTCGGAATCACAGCGGTTCATCGCCAAGATTCAGAGCAAGAGTGCCGAGCGTATTGGCTGAGGGTCGGTTGCGAGCGTAGCGAGAACCCGACACTGTCGTCCTGAGCGCAGCGATGGACACCGTACCTCCGCCGGTTAGTAGTTCTACACCGGCCACCCTCACCTTTCGACTGCGTGAGGTACACTGCCCCTCGCGGCGCTCAGGGCGACTGGATCAGCCCCGACGATAACCGCGATTGTCGTTGTCATCGTCGTCGCGGTCGTGCTTGTGTGTTTTCTTCCATCCCTTCTGGCGCTCGCGTTCCTGCTTTTCACGCTCACGATCGAGGCGCTCGCGCTCTCGTTCGCGCTGACGCGTAAACTGTTCTCGGTGGCTACGGTGATACGCCTCGTCTTCCGAACGAACACGCTGCGCATAACGCGCATCGTAGTAGCGGCTGTTCACATCGAGACGCGCGTCGTAGTACCGGCTGCGCGGATCGAGACGTGGATCATACGTCGACGTACGTCCTGGATAGCGCGGGTCGTACGTGGTGTTGACGCTGGAATTCGGAAAGCGCGGATCGATCGTCCCATTACTCGTCGAGGGATACCGCGGGTCGTACACGCCCGTGTTGCTGGAATGACGGGGATCGTTGACGACCTGGGCCTGAACGGCCGACGCTGCAAAGATGAGTGCGCTTGATGCGGCGATTGCGAAGTTGAAACGAGTCATGGTCATGCCTCCTGCGGGGGGTGTCCGCCCCTGTGAAAGGCATGGACGGCGCCAGTCGGGCCAGTTCCAATAACTCGCTGCTGTGTAAGGGTTTACGCTTGCGACCGACGATCGTTACGCGTGCCATCCGTCCCATTTCTGCGACACAAGCGACATCCGCCCGGGGACAGTTTGTTCGCGCTCAGCCCAGGGGCATGAGATGCCGATACTTGTCCTGACGATGTCTGCACACCACCGGGAATCCGTCCCAGGTACCCTCCGCGCACAGCTCCAGAAGTCGCTCGGCGAAGCCTACACCATCGAGCGTGAGCTTGGCGGTGGCGGCATGAGCCGAGTGTTCGTGGCGCACGAGCGCGCCTTCGACCGCCGCGTCGTGGTGAAGGTGATTCCGCACGAGTTCGCGGCGGGGATGAACAGCGAGCGTTTTCGCCGTGAGATTCAGCTCGTCGCCGGACTTCAGCATCCGCGCATCGTGCCGGTACTCTCCGCAGGCGAAGCCTCGGGTGCCCCCTTCTACATCATGCCGTACGTCGAAGGTGAATCGCTGCGCGCACGACGCTCGCGCAATGAACGGTTCGCGTTGAATGATGCGGTGCATGTGCTTCAGGATGTCATTGATGCACTGGCTTACGCGCACGATCGTGGCATCGTGCATCGCGACATCAAGCCTGACAACATTCTCATGAGTGCGCAGCACACCGTCGTCACTGACTTCGGCATCGCGAAGGCACTCAGTGCCGCCAACGCGGTGTTCCGCGACATCGACGGCACCGGTGCCGGAATGGCCGTTGGAACTCCGGCGTACATGGCGCCGGAACAGGCAGCCGGTGATCCCGACACCGATCACCGTGCCGACATCTATTCATGGGGACTGCTCGCGTACGAAATCCTCGCGGGCATTGCGCCATTCGGAGATCGTCCCAGCCACGAGATGCTGGCCGCGCACATCGCGGAAATTCCGGAAGACGTAACGGTTCACAATCCGCAGATTCCCGGCGCGCTGGCCTCGCTGGTGATGCGCTGCCTCGAAAAGAAGCCATCATCGCGTCCGCAGTCGGCGACTGAAGTGCGCGTCATGCTCTCGGAGCTCGTCACACCGAGCGGCCGCAGCACGGCGTTCGATCCCGTATGGCGTCGTGCGTCGCGCCTTCGCGCCGTTGCCTCGTTCGTTCTGGTGATCGCTGCACTGGGAAGCGCCTACGCGTTCCGCCCGCGTGCCCGACCGCTCGATGAGAATCGCGTTGCTGTGCTGCCCTTCCATAATGCGACACGCGATCCATCGCTTCGCTATTTGCGCGAGGGCATGCTCGACCTGCGGGCGGCAAAACTCACAGGTGATGGCGGACCGCGCTCTGCGGATCCGCGCACCATTCTGAGCGCATTCCGCCGCGCCGCGGGCTCAGACACCGCCGAGCTCTCACGTGACCGCGCACTGGAACTCGCGGAGAACATCGGTGCGGGACAAATGCTCGTCGATGACATCATCGGCACGGCGGATCGTCTCACCCTCACTGCCTCACTCGTATCCGTGCGCGACGGACGGGCAGACGCGCCACGCTCGGTCAGCGGTCCCGTCGACAGCGTCTCGGCACGCTTGTATGAACGTCTTGGCGTCAACCGGGCCGCGCTCGCGGCTGTTCGTCGTCGCGAAGTATTTTACGGCCGGTCGGTATTTCTCTCGACCTACCTGCGTGACGAAGCGCGCATCGCCGAGAAAGTTGGCGATACGCTCAGCGCTGCAGATGCATTGCGCCGATATGTCTTACTTCGAGCAGCGCCGGAGCCGAGCCTCGCGCGCGATACGGCATCAGCTCGTGAATCGCTCACGCGCTTGCCGAAAGCGGGACCTGGCAGGTGACCTCGCCGTCCTGGCTCGCTGTCCGCGTACGGCAGCATACTTTCATGCCCTTCGTGGCCGGAAGCATCGTCCTCATTGTGAGCGCGATGTTGTCATTGCTCACGCAACGCCGGGAAGACGCCGAGTCGCGCCGGCTGATTGGTGTGAAGGCGCGCACACTTGCAACCGTGGTGAGCGAGCGGCTTCGCGAGCGGAACAAGGAGCTTGAACGTCTCGCGCACACGTGGCCCAAGGGCTCCCCCGATCCCGACGTGTGGGATTCTGAAGCACTGCACGTCATTCAAACTGGCGCGTTTCGGTCGCTCGCCTGGATCGACGCGAACGACCACGTTGTCGCTGCTGTTCCGGACGAGCGGATCGTACTCACCGCACCAGATGCAGCGCTCGCAGCTCAGCATGTTCTGGTGACAGGACTCGCCCGCTCTTCCGGACGGCTCACCAACAGCACACCGGTTGTTGCCTCGAGCGGGGTTCCAGTCGTCATTTCGGCGGCTCCGGTCGTGAACGGTCAAGCGGTTATCGTCGGCGAGACGGGACTGTCAACATTGCTCCGGCGCGCGCTCGAGACGGAGGAAGCCGCCGGATATTCGGTTTCGGTTTTCGTTGGCTCGCAGTTGCTCTTTTCGCGTGTGCTTGGTGAGCACGCGCTCGAACAGAAGTGGGCGCAGGACGTCGCAGTCGGTGACGCGGGTAGCGAATGGCACCTGCGCGCCTGGCCGGCGAGCGAAGAGTTGGCGCGCCGCGACTCGCGTCTGCCCGAGAGTCTTTTCTTCATCGGAACGCTGTTCGCGGTCACGATCGCGTTCATGATGCAGATGTACCAGACGGCCGAGCGTCGCGCACATGCCTTGTCGCGCGCGAATCGATTGCTGGAGTCCGAGATCAAGGGTCGCGAACGCGCACAGGAAGCGCTCGAGCGCAGCGAAGAGCAGCTTCGCCAGTCGCAGAAAATGGAAGCGGTGGGACGGCTCGCTGGTGGTGTCGCGCACGACTTCAACAACCTGCTTACGGCAATCAACGGTTACGCGGACTTTCTGCTCGCTGATATCGACCGCACCGATCCGCGGCGCGACGACGTTCGCGAAATCAAGAAGGCAGCGACACGCGCCGGCGCGCTCACGGCGCAGTTGCTCGCGTTCAGTCGCCGGCAGATTCGCCAGCCACGCCCGCTCGACTTGAACGCAGTGCTCTCCGGGCTCGATCGCATGCTGCGCCGCGTGATCGGCGAGGATGTAAAGATCGATTGGAACCCCGCAGAACGACTCGGGAGCGTGTTGGCTGATCCGTCGGAGATCGAGCAGGTCATGCTCAACCTGATCGTGAATGCCAGCGACGCCATGCCGAACGGCGGCACGATCACGGTTCGTACTTCATGCACGACCTTTGACGACGACTCACACCCGCAGCTCGGACAAGGACGCTACGTGTGCTTGAGCGTGCGCGACACCGGCGTCGGCATGGATGCCGACACACGCTCGCGCATTTTCGAGCCGTTCTTCACCACCAAGGAAGCCGGCAAGGGCACAGGACTCGGCCTCTCTACCGTGTACGCGATCGTCGAAGGCCTGCATGGTGCGGTCGATGTCGAAAGCACAGTGGGCGTGGGCACGTCGTTCATCGTGCACCTTCCATTGCAGGAAGCACCCGCCGAGTCGCTCACATCGGGAACGTTGGCGACCATTGCACCGCGTGGTATCGAGACGGTGCTGCTCGTGGAGGACGAAGAAGGAGTTCGCGCACTTGGATCACGCATTCTCGAGCGGCACGGCTACACGGTGCTCGAAGCGCGCAATGGACGCGAGGCACTGTCTCTCGTTTCACAGCATGGCGGCCCGATCGATCTCCTGCTCACCGATGTCGTGATGCCCGAAATGGGAGGCAAGCAGCTCGCCAACGCGATGCTCGAGCGCGACACGGCGATTCGCGTGCTGTTCATGTCTGGCTACACTGATGGCGACATCAGCCGACGTGGTGAGCTCGATCCGAACACGGCGTTCCTCCAGAAGCCGTTCTCCGCCCGTGCGCTCCTCTCGCGCGTTCGCGAAGTGCTCGACGAGGATGCAATAGCCGCGGCGTGATAGGGGGCGTGATACCGCGCGCTATATTGGCATCAGCCCGCCGAGGAACTGCGTGAACACATCAGACAAGATCTTCGTCGCTGGACACCGCGGTCTCGTTGGTTCCGCGTTAGTCCGGAAGCTCCACGACCTCGGCTACGATAACCTCGTGGTAAGGTCGCGCGATCAGCTCGACCTGAGAGACACTACCGCCGTAAAATCATTTTTCGCGGAGACGCGCCCGCAGCACGTGTTCATGGCTGCCGCGCGCGTGGGTGGAATTCTCGCCAACACCACCTTTCCTGCCGATTTCATTCGCGACAATCTCAACGTCCAAACGAACGTCATCGACGCAGCGCATTTGAATGGCGTTGAGAAGCTGCTCTTCCTTGGCAGCTCGTGCATCTATCCGCGTCTCGCGCAGCAGCCCATGACGGAAGACGCACTGCTCACCGGGCCTCTCGAGCCGACGAACGCGCCGTACGCCATCGCGAAGATTGCCGGCATTCTCATGTGCCAGAGCTACAACCGGCAGTTCGGCAGTCGGTTCATTTCCGCGATGCCCACGAATCTCTATGGCGAGAACGACAATTTCGATTTGAACGGAAGTCACGTGCTGCCTGGCTTGATTCGTCGCTTTCATGAAGCCAAGCGCGCCGGCGCAGCGAACGTTGAGGTGTGGGGCACCGGTGTCGCTCGTCGGGAGTTCCTGCATGTCGATGATTTTGCCGACGCCGCAGTGCATCTCATGAATCGGTGGGCTGAGCGCGATTCGAATGGCGATGTCATAGGCGGTGACGGCGCGGTGAGTCAGATCGTCAACGTCGGCTTTGGAGCGGACATTTCAATTCGGGAGCTCGCGGAGTTGGTGCGCGACGTTGTCGGCTATCGCGGCATAATCGCATGGGATCACAGCAAGCCGGACGGCATGCCGCGCAAGCTGCTCGACTCAACCAGGCTCCGAGCCACCGGTTGGACTCCGCGCATCGCCCTGCGCCAGGGCGTTGAGCAGACCTACGCATGGTTTGTCGAGCGCGAAATGGACGTCAGGCTTGGCTGACGCTCAAACCAGTTCGAGCTCCACTGCATTTTCCGCAACAGCTGGTTTGAGATAACAGTGCAGTCCGCAGGCAACGAGCCCAGCGCCCGCAAAGATCCCGCGATACGTGCGCTTGGAGCGCTGATACCAGCCTTCGATATCTCCTTCCATGTCATCGCCCGCGGTGTATGCCTCCAGAAAGGCCACACCTGCAAGCATTTTCCGGATGTGCACCACACCTCGCTTCACGGCCGGTGTGCTGACGTATTGCAGCACGTCCGCACAGACGATCACGTCATAGGGACCGCCCAGCTGGAGTTCCGGTAGATCCTCGAAACGCCCAAGCCGGATGTTCCGGCGACGACCATGCTTGGCGACGACGTACTCACTCGGATCGACGCCCAGATACTGCGCACGAGGACGCAATCGCTTGAGCTCGGCGCGCCACGCCCCTTCACCAGCGCCGACATCGAGCACCGTGCGGACTTCCCGACGGAGGAAATACTCCGCAACGGACACCACCATTCCCACCTTGCGCCGTACCGAGGCCGCGGAATGAACTTTGGTACGAGGATTGTGGTACCATTTGGCAAAGTATGCGGCGTCATACACTTTACGGATGCCGCTGGAAGACACGGGAGAAACCATGCACCACCTTGAATTGAAGAGACTCGCGCCGCGCATCTCGCGCCGGCACTTATTCGTTGCGCTCATTGCACTGGCTGCGAGCACAACCGTACTCAGCGCGTGCTTCCGAAACAACAAGGAGGACGAGGCGTTGGAACCGACGCCGCCCACCTACCTCAAGGTCGAGAATCGCGCATTTCTCGACATGACGATGTACGCCATTCGAAGCTCACAGCGTATTCGTCTCGGAATCGCCACCGGGAATACCACAACGAAGCTCCTGATTCCCAGTTCGCTTATCGGTGGTACGGGCGCGCTTCAGTTTCTCGCCAATCCCATCGGCGGTCGACGGAGCCCGATCTCGCAGGAGATCAGCGTATCCGCCGGCGACGAAGTCACACTCATGATTCCACCGGGCTGATCTCGCTCAACCCCGGAAGACCGAACGAAGGATGAGTGTTCCTGCCACCAGGCATGCAACGGCAGTGTAACCCGCCGGCAGGAACACGCCTTCGCTCCGCCGCAACGCAATCACGCTGATGTAGCCGAGCACCGCTCCAGCGCCAAGCAACACAATCGCCACAGCGACGAGCACAATGCGCAGCACTGTCATCCAGGCGGCGCCCGCCGTGTTCCGCCGAATTCCTGAACGGGATCGCGCTCGCGCGTCGTGGAGAGATCCACCATCAATCCTTCATTCAGGTACGGCACGAGCACGTTGAGCTTTTCGGAATTCTCGAGACGCTGCACGACCTTCCGCATCCGCTCGGCCTGCTCCACAATGGCCTCGAGACGCTCTCGTTGCTCTTCCGTCATCGTGTTCTCTTCGTGCAGCAGCTCGGCATTCAACAACACGCTGGCGAGCGCATTGTTGATCTCGTGACGAATGCCGAGTGCGAGCTGTTCCATGGCTTCGGCGCGACGGGCGTGTGCACCGAGACGCTCACCGCGAAGCGCGAGAAGCGACACCATGACGAGGAGCAGCGCCAGTGCGATAAGTCCGCGCAACGTCCAGCGCTGCGCACGGCGCACAATTGACGGAATCAGCGAGGGCTCAGCGGCGGGGCGCATGGCGGCTTCCACGACAATGCCCCCGGCATTTGTGCTGATCACCGAGCGGCCGCGGTACAGCGAGCTGGCGAGTACAGTGTCAGCATCTCGCGTTTTCCAGAGCTCTCGCCCACGGCGATCCGTGATGCGCATGGCCAGCAGGGAATCGTTCGTCACTTCGCCGACTTGAACGCGCGTGGTATCGTAGTTCCAGCGCACACCGGCAAACGAGACCGGTAGCAGCGGCACTTCCCGAAACACGCGCGCTGCCATCACGCTGACCACCCGGTTGCGTGTGTACGCGAAGCCGTAGATGTCGGTGAGATGTCCCGAGACATCGAAGTGCGGCGCATAGGAAATGCTGTATGCGTCGCCCGACCACTCGAGGGCGATAATGCCGGGTGGTGAGCTGGCCGTGAGTGTTCGCGTGAGTGCGCGCACGGTGTCGGTGACGCGCGTTGCGAAGTTCCCCGTGATTCCGCGCGCGCCCTCCATGGTGCCGGACGCAGCGCTGAGCCGGAAATAACCCAGCGACGAATCGTTGATGACGCCAAGCTCCGCAAAACTCTGCTCGCCGAGCGCGGTGATCTCGGAAAGTGCGGGTGGAGATGCGTTGCGCCCTGATGTTCCTGTGACCGGCGCCAGGATTGCGGCGCGCTGCTCCGAGAAGCGACGGAGCACATCGGCGCCGAGCATTCTCCCAGCATAGCCGCTGTAGTCGCGCAGCGTGTATGACGCAGCTTCCTCGAGCGCGTCCTGTGCGCTACGCGCCTCAAGCGTGACGACGAGGAGCACGGCAACCGTCGCCAGCAGTGTGCAGGCGACGAGAGCAAGGCGTGTATTAGAGAGAGTATGCGCCGACAGCGTCCATGTTGCGCGCTGTCGACCCGGCTTTTGGGGGTCGGATGCCATCGCCGATGAACATACGTGTATCCGCATGAGCGCCGCCAGAGAGTGGTTCAAACCAGTGGGCGTTCGTGGCTGTCCCATTCTTGAACTCCGTTTTGCCTCTCATCCGGTCACGACTATGCGCGCACCTGTTCGTTCCTTTGCCCTCACCACGCTCCTTGCCGCGGTTCCCGCGCTCGCATCAGCGCAGACGCTCATTGGCCGCACTGATTCCATCTTCACGTGGCGCGGAACGCTGGGCAGCTCGGCGCTGCTGACGGTGAAGAACTACAACGGCCAATTGACGTTCGCGCGTCGAGCGGCAACGCCATCGAGTTGCGGGCCGAGAAGCGAAATGAGCGCGGTGGCGGCTCCATCACGGATGTGCAGTTCGAGGTCCAGACCCCCAGCAACGGCGACATCACCATCTGTGCTGTCTATCGCGGCAACAACCCTTGCGACGACTACCAGCGCGGCGATCGTGGCCGCGACCGCGACGACGACGACGGTTGGCGCCGCAGTGTGACGGTGGGCATGACGCTGATGGTGCCGAAGGGCGCGCATGTTCGCATCGCGACCGGCAATGGTGCCGTCTCGGTGGAGAACGTGGCTGTCGAGTTGAACGCATCGACCGGCAATGGCCGCGTGCGCGTGACGGGGACCGACGGCACCGTTCGCGTGAGCACCGGCAATGGCGACGTCGATGTGAGCAACGCGAAGGCGGCGGTGCGAGTCACCACGGGCAATGGCCGCGTGAACATCGGAACGAACGAAGGTCCTGTGGAAGCACGCACAGGCAACGGCGACATCGAGGTCACGATGTCAAAGCTGAAAGCCAATGAAGACATGACGTTCAGCACCGGCTCGGGCGACGTGCGCGTCACACTGCCGGCGGGTTATAACGGTGAGCTCGAGGCAACGACAGGGAATGGTGACCTGCGCTCCGACTTCGACCTGAAGGTGCAGGGCCGCATGAATCCACGTCGCGTGCGTGCAACCATTGGCGACGGCGGGCCGAGGCTTCGCCTGACGACGGGGAATGGCAGGTTGGAGATTCGGAAGGGGAGCTGATAGCAGCCCGCTCGCTCTGCTCGCTGTCAGCAGTGAGCCCGCTCGGCGCTTCGCGCCATCGCTGTCAGCCCGCGCCTTCGGCGCTGTCAGGCGGCGAGCTTTCCTTCCGGTACCCAAATCGGCCGCTTCTGGATCGCACCGACGCACTGGTAGCGCGCAGGCGGAAACCCAGCCACTCCGATTTCGAGTGAGTCACCGGTCTGGATGGGGACACGCTCGCCCAGCAAGTGGACGGCTTCGTCGAACGAATTGCTTTCCACGACCCCGGCCTGCCGCATGGCTTCAGCGCCGGAGCTGATCGCGAACATGAATTTGGACATGGGGTCTCCTGTTTGGTCTTGCAGAGTTATACCCCGGTCCTTCAGGAAGTTCGCGGTCAGCGGATCGCGGTCAGCGGTTAGCTGTCAGGGGTTGAGCCAGTACGACCATTTCACCAGGAACGTGTTGTTCGGATGATCCCGGAACGCCGCGTCGTAGTCCCGGTTGACGCGATAGTTCCCGAAGTACTCCGGATCGTTCGGCGTCAGGTATTTGCTGCGGCCCTGCTGCCAGACCACGAATAATGTGCTGCCCGGCCGATACTCGTAGCGCACCACCGCATTCGAGTTGAACTGGCGGTAGTTGAAGCCATCGAACACGCCCTTCTTGTTCCCATATGCCTTGAACCGATCGTCATACGCGCCGGCACGCGCATTCGCGATCTCCTTCTGGTCGGCGTAGGTACCATTCGTCATGAATGGCGCGGCGTACAGCTGGAACGTGAGGTTGGGCGTCGCCGTGAAATTGAGGCGCGTGTTGACGTCGAATGTGGTCTGGTCGAGGCGGGCAAACGTGTAGTGCGTGGTGTCGCTGCCCACGGCACCGTACGGACGATAGAAATGCCAGTCGTCGCCATTGCGATTGTAGTTGGCGCCGAGCGAGGCGGAGAAGCGGCTCGAGACGCGGAAGTCGACGCTCGGGTTCATCCAACCGCTGAAGGACCTGCCATCGTCGCCGCGCGCACCGCCAAACCAGAAGTAGGGCACCACCACGTGACGTTCATCGCCTGCCACGCCGCTCCAGAAGTTCTGGTTCGGTGACTTGCGAATTGCGGGACCACCACGCGCGGCGCGGTCGTCAAACGACGTGGCGTAGTCACTCAGGTTGAAACCGAAGTGTGTCCACCAGAAATTCTTCCACTGAATGTGATTGTTGTGGTTCACACCGTTTCCGAGCGTCAGGCCCCCTGTTGTCCAGTCCCCGGACGCGTTGAAGTTGAAGAACGCGCGCTGATACAGCGCCGTCGGCTTGTTGTACTGGAGCGCGAACCAGTTGCGGAACAAGGTTTCGTCGGCGCGCTGCTGGTAGCCAAGGTCGTTGGTCTCGAAGCCCGGCGAAAAACGCTGGAGCACTGACTGGAAGCGCGTGTTCCCGCCTCCAAACTTGCTGAATGAGATGCGCTCCGCATCGCCACGCATCGTGGTGCGCGTGGGGTCGTAGCTGACGTTATCGTCCGGACGCTGGAATGCGTGCACCGTGTTGGTTTGCAGCGCAGCGATCGATTGCGCTGAGCCGCTCACGTCACTCATGGCGAGGAACGTCTTCACTTCGTAGTTCTTGTTCCAGAAGCGACGACGGAAGTCGAGGCCGCCCGAGTATGCCGCATCGCGCAGGTAGGGCGACGAGGAGGGATCGAGCGAGCGATTCACACCGGTGAGCATGACGCCGTAGTCGCCTTGCCCGTCGTCATGATCCTTCTGCAGACGCAGCACACTGTAGTTGGTGCGCGGCTCGATGGCGGAGAGCTTGTTGTTCACCATCGAGATGCCGTCGACACGCTCGGTCACGGCGTCGAGGAGTGCGACTGAGATTCCGTTCGCGAGACGTCCTGTGAGTTTTGCCGCAGTGGCGATTGGTGTCGCCGTAGGGCTGGTGGCGTCGCCGAAATTTCCGGAGAGCTGTGGCGCACGACCAATGCGACGCGAGTAGAACAGGCCCGTGCAGCCGCTGTCGACGTCGCCGCAGTTGGTATTGAAGGAGAAAATGCCCGCGCCTTCGAGGAAGAACGGACGTCGCTCACCGAAGAACGTCTCGAATGCGGTGAGGTTGAGCTGTGCGGGATCTGCTTCGACCTGACCGAAATCGGGATTGATCGTGGCATCGAGCGTGAGG
>JBBQHJ010000021.1:0-26496 GCA_038323865.1 Gemmatimonadales bacterium | reverse complement strand
CTGTCTTGGTCTTGCCACCGCCCCACACCCACCCGTACGTAACGATGCCATGATCATCCGTCGACGCGCTCGCATCGACACTACACGTTCTCGACGTAATCACACCGCACGACGCCGTGAAGTGCGCGACCGGCGGCTGATTCACCGGTGCAGACGTGATGGTCACCGTGATGGTCTTGGTACCTGTCAAACCCTGTGAATCCTTCGCCGTCAGCGTAATGGTGTGCGTGCCGACCGACAGGTTGCTCTTGTTGAACGTTGTGCCCGTTCCGATGGCGCCGTTGATGTTGCTCGTCCACGCAAGCGATGCACCGGTCAGGCTGCCATCCTGCGTGTCACTTCCGCTGCCGGTGAACGTGACGCTCGCGCCCTGCGTGAACGACGACGAATTCGCCGGTGCCGAGATCGAGGCAACTGGCGGCGTGTTCTGTACCGGCAAGCCAACGCAATTCGACGAACCAGCGTCGTTCAGCGTGCCGCCCGACGTCGCAACGAACTGCCAATCGTAGCTCGTGGGGTGCAGCGTGACTTTCAGTACGCCGAACGACGTATTGCTGCGCAATGAGCTGTTCGCCACCGTCGTGCCCATCGCGCGCTGCTCCTTGCCGCCCGTGCCGACAACGAACTCGCGAATGCCATTGGTGTTGTCGAGTACACCGGCCGGAGTCTGCGGCGCAAAACGCTCGTAGTCGTGATCGTGACCGTTGAGGATCACATCCGCCTTCGCATTGTACAGCGCCTGCCAGAGTGCCAACGTCGACGCATCGTTGCCGTGCGCACCGGAGCTGAACTTCGGATGATGGAAGAACGCGAGCACACACGAGTTGGGATGCGCCGCGAGATCCGCCTTGAGCCACACTTCTTGCGCTGAGCCAACACCGCAACCGCCGATGTTGCCGCAGTTACTGTTTATCGCAATCAGGTGCCACGCACCGAGATCAAAGCTGTAGTAACCCTTCGCGCGATCACCAGCGCGGCCAACCTGCACACCAACACCATTGAAGTAGTCGTAGTAACCCTGCGCATTCGCCGTCTGGTATTCATGATTGCCGACTGACGGATACGTGATCGACTTGTACTGACCCCACGTTGGTCCATACAACGACTGATACTCCGCGTATGTGCCGTCTTCGTATTGATTGTCGCCGAGGAGCAACACGGCATCAGGATTCACTGTTCCAATGAGCGCTGCCGTCTGCGCCTGTTTGCATGGCGTGCCAGCAGGAGTGCCGTTTCCACAAACGATGTCGCCCGCCGCAACGATCACTGGATCGGAGCTCGCTGCGACATCATTTCGAAATTCCGGATTCAACTGCGGCGCAGCAGCACCTGTTGGTGCGTCGACCTGCGTACAAGCCGAGAATGCGACGAGAGCCACTGTGGCGGCAATGGCCCGTGCAACAATGCGGGAGCTACGCATGCGTGAGAGCACTTTTGTAAGAGGTAGGGTGGGGTCCCATGGCTTTCATACAATAGCCTGCTTGATACGCATTAGAATAGGAATTCGCAGTGATCTGCCTCACGACCGGTGCCACCCGACGCACAGCAGAGGTCGTCAATAGGGGGATTACCCCGCAACTATTGACGTTCCAACCAATACCAGCTGCCGCTGTCCAATGGAAACCACATCAACCACCCGCGCGAATGCTTCGCCACGCTCTCGTCATCACGATTGTCGCCAGCACGCTGACATCAGCAACCGTCATGGCGCAGACACCCGCGCAGTGGCGCGAGGACTTCGCGCAACTTCGCCGCGAAGCGCCCGCCCGACACGTGAACCTGTTTCACGACATGTCACGCGCGCAGTTCGATAGCGCACTGGATTACCTCGACACGCACGCGAGCACGCTCCGTCGACATCAGATCATCGTCGAACTCGAGAAGCTCGCCGCGCTGATTGGCGACGGACACACCAACGTCGGGCCGTGGCGCGATAGCGCAATCGCATTCCATGCCTTGCCAATCGCACTCTACTGGTTCAGCGATGGCTTGATCATTCGCGCCACCGACTCCGCCCACGCCACGCTCCTTGGTGCGCGAGTCACCGCGATCGGCGCGCTGCCAATCGACTCCGTCATCGCACGCGTTCGCCCGCTGATCAGTCGAGACAATGAGATGGGCATTCGCGCCTATACCGCTTTTTTGTTGAGCATGCCCGAAGTGCTCCACGCAATTGGTGTTGGCGATTCACCCGATGTCGCGAAGTTCACCGTAGAAAAAGCCGGCCAATCGCAACAAGCCACTCTGCGCGCAACCGCGCTCTACCCGATGCTCACCGGAGACATCGACAAGAGTTGGCTGCCGCGCGCGGGTTGGGTTGATGCGCGCGACCGTTCGCCGACACCACTCTGGTTGAGTGACCAGCGAAACATGTACTGGTTCACCTACGTGTCGGCGGACCAGACGCTCTACTGCCAGATCAACACGATTCAGCAGAAGGCCGGCGACTCGCTCCGAACATTCATGGCGCGCGCAATCGCGACGGCCGACTCGGTGGGTGCGCGACGTTTCGTTCTGGATCTGCGCTTGAACGGTGGTGGCGACGGCTCGTTGAACAAGCAGATCCTGCTTCCCCTCATCAAGTCGCGCTACGACACCCCCAACAAGCTCTTCGTCATCACAGGCCGGCGCACATTCTCGGCGGCACAAATGCTTGTGACCGAATTGGAGAAATACAGCAATGCCACGTTCGTCGGCGAACCAACGTCATCGCATGGCAATCAATTCGGTGATTCGTTTCGCATTGTGCTGGCGAACAGTCACGTCATGTTCCGCGTGTCGACGCTCTGGCACCAATACCTCGACTCGCGTGACAAGCGCGTCATGATCGAGCCGCGAATATCAACTCCGCTCTCATATGCTGACTATGCACGCGGCGACGACCCCTCACTAACAGCAACAAAACGACAGTAGTACTGGAGTGCGAAAATCAGACTTCGGTACTCGAGTACTGAGACCACTGCGCCGCTGTGTGGAAGAACCGCGACGCACGAACGGCGACGATTGCCATTCAACCGGGCGCTCGTAGCCGCTCAAGCACATCGTTTCATCCAAGCCGCCGTGGTACTCAGTACTTCAGTCTAAGTACTTCAGGTACTACAAGTCTGAGTTTCGTACTGATGTACTGAAGTTGGGAGCTATCGAACGTAGTCTTGTGCCGAGCCAGTGAATGCCGCGGGCTTTAGAGTGGCGCCCGCGAAATACTCTACGCGAATGCGATCATCGGCAATCATCTGCGCGAGCATCCACCCAGCCTGAATGAAACCGAGGATAGGTGTTGTCTGATAGGCCACGATGCCACTTGCCATGCTGACAGACGCCGGATCCGGATCAGTCGATTTAATGGACACAACGCCAGGCGTCGCAATCGTCCCGCCAATCGAGATCCGCACCTTCGTCGAATCGAACCAGTCTCGCGCGAACGAAATACTCTTTGGCCAGCCCTGCGGTCCCATCGAGAGCGTGCCGTCATCGCTGGCGATGGAATTATGGAACCAGTCACCGGACAACTTGCCGGCAACGCCCCAGTCAATGCGCCCTTCCTTATAGATGGGCACACCTTCGTACATGCGAATGCGCGAGAGATAGAACGACCGCAGTGGTTCGCTGAAATACTTGTACGGTGATGCCGCGTGGGCTGTGTATGAGTAGCGCTTCGTATTGAAGAGCCGCGGCGCCGTCACGTCGAGATCGATCACACCGAGATCCATCGACGGACACCGGCCTGTCGTGGTGCCGATGACATCGCCGGCATTCACGAATGTGCCGACGCCGACCCCGGCCTTGAGCAGCACGTGATCGTAGTAGTAATAGAACGTCTTGGTCATCTGGATCTGGACCTTCGTGTCGCCGGCCGATTCCGTCACGTACGTGAACATCACGTACCCACTGCCCGCCGCGCGCACAGGCCGGGCGCTGCAATCATTGGCCTGCTGGTTCCCGCCCCATGGATCCACAAAGCTGATGTAGACGTGATCTGTCGGCAGCACATGTCCCGGCGGGGCGAGCATACCGAGTGGACTCGCGGCGAACACCGTCGTCGTGTCGAGTGGCGACACAGAGAGCACGCCTGGGCCGCTCGTGGTCAGACCATAGGGGTTGTAGCTGCTATTATCGCCGCTGCTTGTGCCCGTCCCCTTGTCGCCCCCACATGAAGCGAGGACACTGAGGGCGAGTAAGCCGATGGTGAGACGGGTCGGGCGCATGGCGAGGAGATTGGAGTGCCTCTCCAGTATCGGCTCGCGCGCCGTTATTCCGAGCGCAGTCGAGGAATCTGCACTTCACGCTCTGTCCGACCGCTCCATGACGCGCCCCGCAGCGGTGAAGCCGAACCGCGAGTAGATCGAGCGGCTCCGCTCCGTCGGCCAGAGAAACGTGACGTCCACATCATTCGCATCGCACCACGCGAGAGCGGTCGTGAGCAACTCAGCACCCACACCGCTCCCGCGCAGTTCCTCGGCGACAAAGAAATTCGAGAGATAAGCGTTGAGGCCAGGAAGTCCGTTGGGGTTCGGCAGCTTCTCCACTCGCTGAACCCAACACGCATCCGACAATCGCGTCGTCACTGGCCGCCACCCAGCACCGCCAATGGCTCGTCGCCGTCAAGCGCGAAGCCATCCAGCTCGTCGTGCGCTCGAGGAAATCCGAACGACTCTCATGCGTTTCGCGCACCGCTGATCGCAGCGCCCAGCGCAGTTCCGCGAGCACTTGTGCGTCAAATTCGGTGGCAGCTCTGATCTGAACCATTGGACGAGAATATCCGCGCGCGCCATATTCTGCGCCATGCGCCTATCCACCGTCAGCACGCTGTGCCTCCTCGCGAGCACAGCCCTCCACGCCCAAGGCACCCGCCTCCTCCGCGAACCCTCACTCGGCGCCACCGAAATCGTGTTCGCACACGGCGGCGACCTCTGGGCCGCGCCGCGAGCCGGTGGCGACGCGCGCCGGATCACGAGCACGCCCGCCGTCGAGAAAGATCCGCACGTCTCGCCCGACGGAAAGTGGATTGCCTTCACTTCGAATCGCGCCGGCGTGAATGCCGTCTACGTGGTCGCAAGCGACGGCGGTGACCCGAAGCGTCTCACCTGGAGCACCGCCGGCGAAGAAGCGCGCGGTTGGACGCGCGACGGATCACAGGTCCTGTTCTCCTCGGGCCGAGTGTCTGCGCCGACCACGTATTCGAAACTGTTCACGATTCCCGTGAGTGGCGGTCCCGCGAAGCTGTTGCCTCCGTACATGGGTCTGCGAGCGAGCTTCGCGCCCGACGGCAAGCGCATGGTCGTCGACCGCGTGTCGCGCTGGGACGTCGAGTTCCGCAGCTATCGCGGCGGGCAGAATACGCCACTCACCATCACCAACATCGCCGACGGCGCCGAAGTGCGCATTCCGAGCGAGCGCACGATGGACATCTACCCGGTGTGGATGGGCGAGACGATCTACTTCCTCTCCGATCGCGACTGGGCCACCAACGGCTGGTCGTACGACGTCAACTCCAAGGCACTGAAGCAGCTCACGCACTTCAAGGACGCCGACATCAAGACGATGGACGGACGCGACGGCTCACTTGTCTTCGAGCAGGATGGCTACCTCTGGACGTTCGAACCCGGCAAGAACGAACCACACAAGCTCGCAATCAATGCGCGCGGCGACATGCCGTGGGCGATGTCGCATTGGACCGACGTCACGCGCAACATCGCATCCGCTTCCATTGGTCCGAATGCCAAGCGCGCCGTCTTCGAATCGCGCGGCGAAATCTTCACCATTCCCGCCGACAAGGGCGACGCACGCAACCTCACGCGCTCACCCGGCAAGGCGGATCGCGCACCGGCGTGGTCGCCCGACGGCAATCGTCTCGCATGGTTCTCCGACGCCGGCGAAGGCTACCAACTCCTGATCGGCGACGCCGACGGACTCGGCACGACGAAATCAATTGCGATCGGTGATTCCAAGTTTGCATGGAATCCAGAATGGTCGCCCGATGGAAAGTCCATCTCGTTCGTCGACAACAAGGCGCGCATTCGCGTAGTCGATGTTGCCGCGACAACAATCACCACCGCCGACACGGGGGGGGCGGCAACAGACAGAGGCGCGATGCAGCCGCATTGGTCGCCGGACTCGAAATGGCTGGCGTACTCCAAGTCATTTCCAAATCAGTTTCATCGCGTCATGATCTGGTCGCGCACCGACGGCAAGAAGCACGCGATCACCGATGCACTCGCCGATGCCACTGATCCCGTGTGGGATCACAACGGCAAGTGGCTCTATCTCCTCGCGTCAACCGACCTCGGACTCCAGAGCGGCTGGGCCGACCTCGGCTCACTCACCCGTCGCAAGACAAACGGCGTCTACGTCGCATTGCTGCGTAACGATGAACCGACGCCGTTCACTCCCGAGAGCGACGAGGAAAAGGCGACGAGAGACACCGCTGTCGCCCTGAGCGAAGCGAGGGGCCTGCCTTCGGCCGCGCCGCGCGATACCACCCGCACACCGCGCACCCCCGACGTCCGCATCGACTTCGACCGCTTCGATCGCCGCATCATTGCGCTCTCCATGCCTGTGCGTGACTACTCCGGCCTGATCCCCGGCGCCGCGGGAACTGTTTTTGTCGCAGAGCGCATCGACAACCAGCTCGGCGTCACGCTGCACAAGTGGGACATGGCGAAGCGGAAGAGCGAAGTCTTCTCCGCCGGCGTCACGCGCGTGTCGGCGAGCAAGGATGGCAAGAAGTTCATGTGGCAGCAGGGGACGAACTGGAGCGTCGTCGGCACCGACGCGGCTCCGCGTCCCGGCGCCACCGAAGGAGCATTGCGCTTTACACTCAACGCGCAACTCGATCCCAAGGTCGAGTGGCAGCAGATCTTCGACGAGGCATGGCGCATCGAACGCGACTTCTTCTACGACTCCAAACTTCACGGCGCCGATTGGTCCGCGGTGAAGAACCGCTATGAGCCGCTCATCCCGCACATCGAACACCGCACCGACCTCACGTATATCCTCGACCAACTCGGCGGCGAACTCAGTGTCGGTCACTCGTTCGTTGGCGGCGGCGATTTCCCCACGCTCGATTCGAACCGCGTCGGCGCACTCGGCGCTGATCTCGTTGCCGATGGCGACAAGTGGAAGATCGCGCGAATCTTCACCAGCGAGAGCTGGAATCCTGGTTTGCGTGCTCCACTCGATCAACCTGGGGTCAAGGCACACGCTGGAGATTATTTGCTCGAGGTGAACGGCATTCCTGTCACCACGAGGGACGAACCGTGGAAGGCGCTCGATGGAACGGCCGATCGGCAGACCGTGCTCAAGTTGTCCGATCGCGCGAGCGGTGAAGGCGCGTGGGCGGTGACGGTGCTTCCCGTTCGCAATGAAGCACAGCTGCGTCAGCGTGCGTGGATCGAAGACAATCGCCGTCGCGTGGACTCGTTGTCGGGAGGCACGCTCGCGTACGTGTGGGTCCCGAACACCAGTCAGCCAGCGATCACGGCTTTCGATCGCTACTATTTCGCGCAGCAGGACAAGAAAGGCGCGGTGATCGACGAGCGCTTCAATGGCGGCGGTCTGCTTGACGACTACATGGTCAACGTCATGAGTCGCAAGCCCGTCGGTGGCGTCACTGACTTTGTGCCGGGCGCGAAATCACTGCGCCTGCCGGCGTCGGGAATTTGGGGACCAAAGGTACTCGTCACGAATGAGATGGCGGGTTCGGGCGGTGACTATTTCCCGTGGGTATTCCACGAGCTCAAGGTCGGGCCACTCATTGGTACTCGTACGTGGGGCGGTCTCGTAAACGCATCCGTGCCATACGCACTCGTTGATGGAGGAACCATCACATCGCCGGCACAGGCGGTGTTCGGCTCGAATGGATTCATCGCCGAGGGTGTCGGTGTGCCGCCGGATGTGGAGGTGCTTCAGGAGTCGGCGGCCACGATGAAGGGCCGGGACCCTCAGCTCGAGCGCGCCGTACAGGAAGCGATGAAGCTCGCGCAGGAGAAGCCGGTCATTGTTCCGAAAACGCCGACGGAGGTCCCAGTGAGGGCGCGCCGTCCGCAGACGACGCCCTGATCTGATCTGTTGTCGTCCTGAGCGAAGCGGGGGACCTGCTTTCACGCCTTGCGCTCGATCCAGTTCTCCATATTCTATAAAAAATAGAGAATTCGGAGTTCGGCATGGATACGGAAACCAACCTCGCCCTCGCGCGACACAGCACATCCGTATGCGCGTGAAACGCGGCGTCATTCTGTCATCCTGAGCGAAGCGAGGGATCTGCTTTTCTACTTCGCCGCGCCTCGCGCCAACTCGAGCGCATACTCCGGCCACCATTTTCCGGCGTTAGGCCCGCCGTTGCACGTGCCGTCTGATTGGCCGGGCACTTTTACCCAGAGAAACGCGTCAGCGAGCACATTTCCAGTCGCCGCGTTAGGAACGGGGCCCAGTGCTTGGCCGCGTGGATTGCACCACTCGCGTGATTGCCCAGTACCGCGCCCATTACGACTCGTGTCGATGATGTAGTGCTTTCCGCGCACGAGGCCACTCAACTGGTCACCAAACGTTGTGACTGACGCAATCGGCTGAAAATTCGAGACGTTCAACGAGAAGCCGTTTGCCAGCTGAATGCCCGCCTGATTCAATCGCGTCGCCATGTCAGGCGCAGACTTCCATTGCGAATGGCCTGCGTCGAGATACACGAACGCGCCTGCCTTCTTCAAGACGTCCGCCGCCTCGCGAATGAGCACGAGTCGTTCATCACGCAATCGCGCCGGCAAACAATCCGCGCCGGGCAGCGCATCCGGCTCGAGCACGATCGCAATTGGCCGTCCGCCAATCCCGCGCGCGAACTCGAGAATCCATCGACGATAATTGTCAGCGCCCCCCGCTCCGCCGCGCGAATACAGACCACAATCGCGGTACGGAATGTTGTACACGGTCACGATAGCGAGCGCACCCCGCGCATTGTCGAGCAGTCTGCTTACATCACCGCGCGGATCGCGATTCCAGTCACCGAACCACGTGGCCTGCGGCTGCTCCGCCATCTTTCGCATCAACGCCGCGTCCTCTCAGCGCGAGCTCGCCCATTCGTCCGCCTGTTTTCGCGCGTCGCTATTCGGCGCGACATACATCTGCTTGCCGGCGAATGGATTCGCCGACTGCGCGAGGGCGTGAGTGGCGCCCACCAGAACGAGGAGTGCGACGCGGGCAAGCATCACGAGCGCCTACGCCTGATCCTCAGGCCGAATTCCGCGCCGGTTCGTTTCCCCAGTGCTCGTCTTCAGGTCACCGGCGGCCAAGCCCAGCTGCCGCATGAGATAAGTCTGCCGAGCGAGCAGGATTCGCGACGCGCGCATTTCGTGATAGGCCTTCACGATGACGTCGGCGAGATTCGCCGCTGCGTAGAGCAGGGCGGCCGTTACCACGAGACGCACCGTGTCGCCGACGATCACACTGGTGCCGGCGCCGCCCGGCGGCGGATCGCGAAGCCAGTCATACGCCTGCCAGGCCGCGAGTAGCAGAATCACAACCGCGGCGATGCGTACAACCACGCCGGCGAGAACCAACCCCGTCGAGCTCTCGACGCCCTCCTCGCGCACGTCGATGCCCGCCAGCGTGTGACGATGAGTATCCACGCGCGCTGTGTCTGTTCGCTCCATGTATCCCCTGGCGATCTGAACCAGATCGGGAATGCATGGGGCGTGTTAGCATGTGACAAGCATGCTTGACATGTACGGGTGCCGCCGCTAACATCAGAATGTAAAGCCAACTTGACATGCCGCCAACTATCATCAACCGCATCAAGAAACTCCGAAACGCCCGCAACTGGACGCAGCAGGAGCTTGCGGATGCGGTCGGTGTCTCCCGCCAAAGCATCAACTCCATCGAATGCGATCGCTATGTGCCGAGCTTGCCGCTCGCGCTCATGTTCGCACGCGTATTCGGATGCGCGACTGACGAAATCTTCACGCTGAAGACCAAACGATGAACATCCCCATCATCGGCGGACTGCTCGATGAACGATTCTTCGAGCACCGTCGCCGCTCAACCAGCATCGCCGGTATCGTCTCCGCCGAAGCAGCACTGCTGTTCTTCGCGTACCACTTCTTTATCAGGCACGTTGTGCGATGGGATCTCTTTGCCATTGTCACCTCGTTCCTTGTGGTGAAGGTTGGCTTGATGATCTGGTACAGACTCAAGGACTGAGGCAAACCCATGCGACCCTCCAGGCAGCTGGACAGATTCTACGTCGTCGGGCTATTCGCCCTCGTACTGGCCAACGTCACCAAGTACATCTTCGAGCGAAAGCTCATGATATCCGAATCCATCTCCGACCCCGTGATCGGATTCCTCTATGGCATTGCCATCGCGGCGATGCTGGTGGGCATCCGACGCCAGAGGAAAGCCGCCGCGCGCTCGGAATGACACCGTCGCCAACGACGCAGCGCGGAGTCATATTGGACGCATGCTCGTACAACGCATCACACTCGTCGTAGCGCTCGTCCTCGCGCCTGCAATAGCACGCGCGCAGCAGCCAATCATCGGTCTCATCACCAAGACGGAAACGAATCCGTTCTTCGTAAAGATGAAGGAGGGTGCGCAGCAAGCCGCAAAAGAAAACGGCGTCAAGCTGATCACCGCGTCCGGCAAGAATGACGCGGACAACGCATCGCAGGTGACCGCGCTGGAGAACATGGCGTCCGCTGGCGCACGCGTCATTCTCATCACGGTCGACGACGCAAAGGCCATCGTCCCCGCCATTCGGAAAGTCCGCGCGAAAGGCGTTGTCGTCATCGCACTCGACAGCCCGCCCGATCCCATCGATGCGACCGACGCACTCTTCGCCACCGACAACTACCGCGCCGGAACACTCATCGGCCAATACGCCCGCACGGCACTCGGCAACAAGCCCGCGCGCATCGCGACGCTCGATGCATTTCCCGGACACCCCGTTGCCGCACAGCGACACAATGGATTTCTCGCCGGCTTCGGACTCAAGGCTCCAGCAAAAACAAGCGGAGAGCTCGGTCATCCCGCCGAGGTTGTCTGCATGGCCGACAGTTACGGCAATCAGGCGAAGGGACAAACAGGAATGGAGAACTGTCTCCAGAAGAATCCCGACATCAACGTCGTCTACACCATGAACGAACCTGCCGCAGCAGGCGCCCACACCGCGCTCAAGGCCGCGGGCAAGGACAAGAACGTCATCGTCCTCTCCGTGGACGGCGGCTGCCAGGGCATTCGCGACGTACGTGCGGGAAACATCGCCGCCACCGCGCAGCAATACCCACTCAAGATGGCAGCGCTCGGCGTTGCTGCCGGCGCCGCATACATCAAGTCGGGTAAGAAACCGAGTGGCTACACCGACACGGGAGTGGCACTCATCGACAGCAAGAACGTCAAGACCGGCCTGGAGCTGTGCTTCGGTACCAAATAGGGGTGGCATCCTGAGCGAAGAGAAGATCTGCTCGTGAAAACACTCGTCCGCTTTGGTCCCCTCATCGCGCTGCTCCTCGCGTGCGCCTTCTTCGCCACACAGAGCGATCGCTTTCTCAGCACGGAAAACTTCTCGCTCATTCTCCAGCAGGTGATGGTCGTCGGCGTGCTCGCCATTGGACAGACGATCATCATCCTCACCGCCGGCGTCGATCTCTCCTGCGGTGCCGTCATGGCGCTCGGCAACATCGTCATGACGAAGCTCGCCGTGAATTCGGGCGTGCCGCCAATGATCGCGATATCTGCAGGCATCGCGGTGACGACACTGTTCGGGTTCGCGAACGGACTCCTCGTGAGCGCCATCAAGTTGCCGCCCTTCATCGTCACGTTGGGCACGCTCAACATCGCGTTCGCCATCACGCAGCTGTACTCGTCGGCTCAAACAATCACTGAACTGCCGGCTGCGATGACCGCGCTCGGTGCATCGTCAGGTGTGTTGTTGACACTCGCGTTGTACGGCGTTGCATGGTTTGCGCTGTCGCAGACCGCCGCCGGTCGGCACGTCTACGCGTTGGGCAATGATGCCGAGGCGGCGCGCCTCGCCGGTATTGCGACGTCGAAGCTGCTCGTCAGCGTGTATGTAATTGCGGGAGCACTCTATGGAGTCGCAGCGCTGCTGCTCGTCGCACGCACCGGCGTCGGCGATCCACAAGCCGGTCAGACCGAGAATCTTGACGCAATCACCGCAGTGGTTCTCGGCGGAACGAGCCTGTTCGGCGGCCGAGGCACTGTGATCGGCACGCTGATCGGCACACTGATTGTCGGCGTGTTTCGAAATGGACTCACGCTCATGGGCGTGTCGTCGGTCTATCAGATCCTGATCACCGGCATGCTCGTGATTCTCGCTGTGAGCACCGATAAGCTCTCCCGCCGATGAACATTGTCGTCCTGAGCGAAGCGAGGGACCTGCTTTCATGACGCACGCAATCACCGCTACTGGCCTGATCAAGCGCTACGGACACGTCACCGCACTCGACGGCGCTGACTTCGAGCTTCGTGCCGGTGAAATCCTCGCCGTCATTGGTGACAACGGAGCAGGGAAGTCCACGCTCATCAAGATTCTCTCCGGCGCCATCACGCCGGATTCGGGGCAACTCGAAGTCGACGGAAAGGCAGCGCACTTCTCGAGTCCAATCGACGCACGCAATGCCGGCATCGAGACGATCTATCAAACACTCGCCGTCGCACCGGCAATGTCCGTGGCCGAGAATCTCTTTCTCGGACGAGAGCTGCGCCGCTCCGGTCCACTCGGCGCGGTGCTCCGCATGCTCGACAAGCCGAGGATGCTGCGCGAGAGCGCATTGCACATGAAGGAGTTGGAGATCGGCATCGCGTCGATGACGCAGCCAGTCGAGACGCTATCAGGCGGACAGCGTCAGGGCGTCGCAGTGGCACGCGGCGCGGCCTTCGCGCGACATGTCGTCATCATGGACGAACCAACCGCGGCACTCGGCGTCAAGGAAAGTGCGATGGTGCTGGATCTGATTCGTCGTGTAAAGGATCGTGGACTCGCCGTTGTGCTTGTGTCGCACAACATGCCGCACGTATTCGCTGTCGCCGATCGCGTCCACATACAACGATTAGGCCGACGTGTCGGGTTGTTCGACACGCCGGCCATTTCGATGAACGATGTTGTTGCCTTGATGACGGGCGTCGAGCGACGCCCCTAATTACACCGAGCGGCGACGACGGCGGGCGAACGCGCCGATGCCGACGAAACCAGTCGTCATCAGGACGATGCTTGCCGGTTCCGGTGCCGCGGTGGTGATGGTGCCGACATCAACCGTCATGTCGACTTCGCCGATTTGGCGAACGTGTGCCGCATCCTGCCACTCGATCAGCTTGTAGTCATATACGCCGGCGACGGTCGGATTGCCGGGACCAACGCCACCCGGGCCGTAGAAGCCCATGCCGATATTCCACGAGTTCTGGTTGTTACCGCTGAAGTCGTAGGCGAGAAAGTTGGTGCCAGCGCTCGGGTCGAGGTCCATCATCAGCGTGTAGAACAGCCCCGACGTGTTCGGGCCGCCGACGTAGAAATCGAAGTTCCACTGCGCGTACGTGCCCGGTGCGCTGCTGTCGAAGCCCGGATTCGCGTGGAAGGTGCTGACGCCATTGTTCGAAAGAGCCGGGGACGAGAAGCGGGGCGTGGCAGTCAGTCCCATCGTCGTGTTGCTGCAGCTGTTCGTCAGGAAGACGACGGAGTTGTTCGGGATCCCCGTTCCGCCAAACGTGGCCTGTGCCAGCAGTCCAAACTGCGTGGGGTTCGTGTTGCCGCACAGCGCGAACGCCGACGACGGCGCAAGAAGCAAGGCGGTTGCGATGAGTTTGAGGCGCATCATGAGGGGGTGGGAGGCCGATAAGGGCTTGCCGAGGTGAAGCGTACACGCCAGTGGCAAGCCACATTCCGCGGGCAGCGAAAAGCTAAAGGCTTCAAATACAGCGACTTAACCATACGCGAGTCCGCCTGCCTGTTGTGCCATTACTACAAACGTGTGGAGCGGAAACGACAAATGCGGGGAAGTCCCCGCATTTGTCCCCAGTCCTCGAAGCGAGCGCGAGCGAGCGTCCTCGCGCCTCGAACCTCGCACTTCTTAGTGAATCGACTGCGACGCCGATGGCTGCCGGTAATCGACGTTCCGCGCTCGATTGTAGCGGAGGCCGAGTGACAGCCGGTACGTCGTCATGCGATAGCTGTCGCCCGGCTGCTGGATCTGGGTAATGCGATAGCTGTACGCCGTCATATTGGCGCGCATGGCCGAGAGTTCGGTCATGAGCGAGAACGAAGTGGTGAGCGCGATGTCTGTTCCCACACCGGCGATACCACCAAAGCCTCGGCTATAGCGCTGGTCAATCGCCAGCGGCGACGCCGGGCCGACGCCAAGGGCGCTCGACGACGACATGTACTGATCAGAGGCGTTCTGGAAGCCGACGCGCACGTCTGCGAAGGGGCGCAGGCGATACATCCAGCCCTCCGGCCGCACGCGGAATCCAGCTTCAATCGTCTGAGTCGTCGCCGGGCCTCCCAGGTACGCCGCCGTCATGTCGAGTGTGGTCGAGAGCCACTCGGTATTCCGGAAGTCGATATGCGTGCCCTGGCCGATGTTGTTCCAGCTCGTGATCGGGCGGCCGCCGGAAAAGCCCGGCGCATTCACGTGGCTGAACATCGGATAGGTCTCGAGCGAGACACGCGAACGGACAATTGCCTGTGCGCGCGCGATGACTTCGGGCTGACGCCCAGCCTCTGCCGTTCCCTCCACTCCTGGTCGGCTCGTACCGATCCGCGGGCGTCGAGCCTGCGCCGAGGTAATGGACGGAATCAGGATCGCGACGGCGAATACAGTTCGAATGCGCATGGTGACCTCTTAGGCGGGCGTATTCCCTGACAATTAGTATGCAATTGATCGGCTGCCAAGGCAACCTTGCCAACGAGCCGCGGGTCTGGGACGTTTTCTCCTCGGATCCCCCGCCCCTCGAGGCCTCATGCGCCGCCCGTCATTCTTCGCCCTTCCAGCGCTCATTCCCGCCGCGCTGGTTGCCCAGACCAATCTCACCCAGACCTCGCCGCCGCCGAAAACGGCGTCGGGCTATACCATAGATCAATTCCTCAACCCGCCCTCACCCCTCGAAGTCTCGGCGGCGAAGAAAGCCGACAAGCTCGCGTGGGTCACCTACGAGCGCGGCATGCGCAACGTCTACGTCGCTTCGGCGCCCGACTTCAAGGCCACGCGTATTACGAATTTCACGAAGGACGACGGCACCGACGTCGGTTCCGTGCGTTTGAGCGATGATGGCAGCATCGCGATTTTCGTTCGCGGACACGGACAGAATCGCGACGGCTGGATTGCGAATCCCTCACACGATCCGCGTGGACCAGATCGCGCCGTGTGGGCAGCGAAGACCGACGGCTCCGCCACATGGCGTCTTGCCAGCCTCGCAAATCAGCCCGGCACAACGGGTGGTCGCGGTGGTGGCTCGCCTGAACTCTCGCCCGACGGCAAGTGGGTCGTGTTCGCACGCGATGGACAGATCTATCGCGCGAGCACGGCGCGTGGCGCGAAGAATGGTCTCGACACCGCAGGCATTGCCTTCATCAAGGAGTGGGGACGTCAGGCGAATCCCATATGGAGCCCCGATGGTTCGAAGCTCGCGTTCGTCTCAACGCGCGATAACACGCATTCGTTCATCGGCGTCTGGGATGCGAAGACCGATCGCGTCGACTTCATGTCGCCATCAACGGATTTCGACAACAGCCCGACATGGTCGGCTGACAGCAAGCATCTGATCTTCATTCGTCGTCCGGGCGCGCCGTTCGGACAGCAAGCGACAACTACAGCCGGGGGTGGTGCATTTGCGCAGACGCCGGCGCCCGTCGCGGGAGCAGCGGCAGCGGCAGCAGGGCGGGGCGCCGCGGGCCGCGGGCCGCGGGGAGCGGACAGCACAGCGCAACGAGGTCCATCGGGTTGTACCGCCACCGCAGCACCCGGCGGCGGGCGTGGCAACGTTGCCGACGACACGCTTCCTCTTCCACCAGCCGACGGACTTTGCCGCGCGGCATTCGCGGGCGGTCATACGCTCGAGTTGTGGATGGGCGACGTCGCAACGCTCAAGGCAAAATCATTTTGGCACAACGCGGCCGGCGATCGCACCTTCGCGAACATCACCAACCTCGCATGGGCCGGTGAGCGCGTTGTGTTCAGCGCACAGGTTCCGCACGACGAATGGGACCGCTACTTCTCCGTTGCCATCGAGTATGCGGATGCAAAGCCGACGTTGCTGACGACGACCGATGGCTTGATCAACGACGGCGTCTCCGATCGCACGTTCACCACCACGGCGGTCTCGAAGGACGGCAAGTCGCTCTTCTACGCGACGAACGCCAAGGACATCGAGAAGCGGCACATCTGGATGGTGCCAGTTGCAGGTGGAACACCGGTTCGCATCTCAACCGACGACCAGGTCGAAGTCTCACCAACACCACTCGGCAACGGAAAACAGATTGCCGTGTTGTATTTCGGTGCATCGCAACCGGCGTCGGTTGGCATCGTACCCGTCTCCGGTGGCGAGACGAAGATTGTCTATCCAACGCTGCCGAAGGATTTCCCGAAAGCAGCGCACGTCACGCCGGAGATCGTATGGACGAAGGCGTCCGATGGACTCGCCGTCAGCAACCAGCTCTTCATGCCGAAGGACATGAAGCCCGGGGAGAAGCGTCCGGCCATTGTCTTCGTGCACGGTGGTCCGCAGCGCCAGATGCTGCCGGCCTATCACTACATGCAGTTCTATCACTGGGCGTACGCGTACAACCAATGGCTCGCATCGCAGGGCTACATCGTGCTCTCGGTGAACTATCGCTCGGGCATCGGCTACGGCAATGCATTCCGTCGCGCGCCGAATACGCAGGGTCGCGGGAATTCCGAGTACCTGGATGTGGTGGCGGGCGGCAAGTATTTGCAGTCGCGTCCTGATGTCGACGCATCGCGCGTTGGTATCTGGGGGTTGTCGTACGGCGGTTTGTTGACGGCCGAGGCGCTGGCGAGAAACTCCGACATGTTCGTGGCGGGTGTCGATCTCGCTGGTGTGCACATCTACGGCAACGCACAGGACACCACGTCGCTTGCGTTTCGCTCGTCGTCGGTTGGCGCGATCAACGGCTGGAAGTCGCCGGTGTTCCTCGTACAGGGCGATGACGACCGCAACGTCGACTTCGGACAGATGGTCGGGTTGGTGAGCCTCCTGCGCGCGAAGGGCGTGTACTATGATCTCACCGTTGTTCCCGACGACGTGCACGAATCACTGATCCACAGTCGCTGGATCGACATCTTCTCGCGCAGCTCGGACTTCCTCAAGCGCTTTGTGTGGGACAAGCAGGTTCCACCGACGCAGGCGGCCGCGGGCACTAGGTAGTGGGTCTGTGGGTCTGTCGGTCTGCCGGTCTGCCGGTCTGCCGGTCTGCCGGTCTGCGTGAAAAGGCTACAGCGTGCGCGATTCTGGTGACGCAGGTCGACGGTGATTCCACAATCGTTGATTATGCAAAATCCTCGACGACTACTCGTGTATCCCGCCGCGCTGGAACTCGCAAAGACCGTTTACGATTTGACGGCGGCGTTTCCCAAGGCCGAGCAATTCGGTCTGACATCGCAAATGCGGCGCGCCGCCGTTTCAGTTGGGTCGAACATATCTGAAGGGTGTGGACGACGTGGTGATCCTGAACTCAGGAATTTCCTCTACTACTCAATGGGCTCCGCGAGTGAGCTCGATTTTCAACTTGATCTCTCCCAGCTCCTGCATTTCGGAAATCCCGAATTGCTTCGCGCAACGGCTAGTCAAAGCGAGAAGATGCGCAAAATGCTTTCTCGTCTCATCAAGACTCTGGAGCCAATGCGGTAGCTCGCGACTGGCCGACTGGCCGACTGGCCGACTGGCCGACTGGCCGACTGGCCGACTGGCCGACTGGCCGACTGGCCGACCATTAGTATGAACGCATGAAACGTTATCAGCGCGAGATTTTCATCGCGCGCCCGATGGAGGTCGTGTTCGATTACTTCGCGGACATGACGCACACCGCCGAATGGGCCGTCGAAGACTTCGCGTCCGTGACGCGCGAAGATCGCGGCCCAATCCGGCTCGGATCCTATTTCGCGTTCGTCACGCGCGGCACGCGGGCGCGTTCTGCATTCGTGTGGGATGTGTTCGACAAGCCGCACGAGCTCGAGTTCTCAGGAGATCGCCTGACTGTCGGCCCTGGGTGGGTCACTGGCAGCGGTGGATACGTGCTGTGGGCCGTGGCCGGTGGCACGAGCGTGACTGCCTGGTTCGAGCCAAAGCTGGGCGGCCTGCTCGCGTTGGTGGCGCCCTTTGCGCGCATCCGAAATATCCGGCTGCTTGGAACACAACTCGCGCGGGCAAAGGCGTTGATCGAAGCCAAGTAGACCAGGAGCGTTCCGTGCTGCGAGATCATGCGCCCATGCGCATGGTGTGGTTCAACGATCCCGATGGAAACATTCACTCCATCATGGACACCTGACATTACGGCAGCGCGAACGACGCCTGCCCGAAGAAGTAGCGCCAACCGCTCGGCGTGCGCACGTACGTATCGCTGAACCACAGTTTCTTGTCGATGACTTTTCCGTTCGACACACCCTTCTCCCAAAGGAGGGCCGTGACAACGGCCGTGCTGCCGCTCACGCGCACGGTTCGTTGCGTCACGCCTTGATGCTCCCACACCACTTCCTTCGTTCGCGCTGACTCGAGGAGGTCTTTCTTGTTGAAGACCTTTCCGCTGCCGACGACGAGCGTGAAGTCATTCATGAGAATCGAGTCCATACCGGCGACGTCGTTCTTCTCCACGGCGGCTTGATAGCGCTCGTCGAGTAGCGCGACGGCCGCGGAATCTGCGCTGGTGGTGATTCGCTCCGTACGCTTTGCGTTCGGCATGGCGAGAAGCGCTGGCAGGGCGAGAATTGCGATTGAGGATTTCATGATCCGTTGAGAAAAAACCAGGTCCCTCGCTCCCATCAGGACGACAAGCGGGCACCGTTCCACAAATGCAGTGCCGCATACGAACGCCATGGCCGCCACTGGTCGGCCATTTTCGTCAGCCGCGCTGCAGTCAAACCGCCGGTTGCTCGACGGAGCACGAGATCCGACGCTGGAAACGCATCCGGCCAATGCACGGCGCGCATCAACATGTACTCGGCCGTCCACGGCCCAATGCCTGGTATCTCCACAAGTTGGCGACGGAGTCCGCTGACGTCGGCGTCCGGATGCAGACGCAGTTCGTCCGACGCGACCAGCGTTGCCACTGCATGAATCGTCGTCGCGCGGGCCAACGGAATCCCAATGGTTGCGATGCGCGTCGGCATTTCATTCGCGAGTACATCAGCGGTGATCGCGAGGTGCGTCAATGCGGCATGTCCGCTGTCCATTGGTTCGGCGTAGCGCTGCGTGAGTCGCGTCATCAGCGTCGACGCGCCTTTCACGCTCACCTGTTGGCCAAGGATTGCGCGAATGGCCAATTCGAAGCTGTCGGCTGCACCAGGAACGCGAAGCCCTCGCGCCTCGCTGCGAATCGGGCCAATACCGGCCGCCGAGAGGTGCTTCACGATCTTGTCCGGCTCGGCGTCGAGGTCGAACAGCGCTCTCACTCGCGCGATAACCGTAAGCAGTGCCGGGAGAAGCGAGGCACTCACGTGCAGGCTAAGAGCAGCAGATCCTTGTCGTCGTTCAGGATGACACCGCACCACACCGCTCACGCCATCAATACTCAGTGTGCGCATGTAGACGTCGCCTTCGATGTGCTCCACGAGCGGCACGGCTCGCGCGCTGAGAAAGCGCAGCATCTTGTCCCACGCGAGTGGGGCGCGATACGAGAGCGAAACGGTCACACCATCATCGCTTGCAGGAGCGATCACTCGGCGGCCACGCAACTGCTGTGGATTCAGCCGATAGCGCTCGCGAAAGAGCGCGTTGAAGCGACGCAGACTTTGAAAGCCGCTCGCATACGCCACTTGGGACATGGGGAGCGTACTGTCGGTGAGCAATTGCTTGGCGAGCAACAAGCGATGTGTTTGCGCCAATTCAACTGGAGAGATTCCCAGCTCCTGCTGCATGGCGCGCCGAAGTTGGCGGCTGCTGACGCCGAGTGTGCGCGCGAGTGACTCGAGATTTCCGCCATTGAGGGCGCCGGCTGCAATGCGACGAGCGGCTGCATCAGCGAGGCGGGGCACCGCGTCGATACGCGCGAATCCTGGCGCGAGCTCCGGACGACAGCGAAGGCACGGACGAAATCCAGATCGCTCCGCTGCGGCCGCGCTGGAGAAATAGCGACGATTCTTCCGGAGTGTCGCGCGCGCCGGGCAGATAGGACGGCAATAGATGCCCGTGCTTCGGATACCAACGAAGAACACACCGTCAAAGCGCGCGTCTCGCGCCTCGAGGGCGCGCGAGCAAGTTTCCTGGTCGAGCAGCATGGAGGAACGATACCGCAGTCAGCCGATGCCGGCTCGCCGTTTTCGGACGTCGAACACTTCTTGACGCCCTGCGCTTTCTAGCAGCAGGCGGGCACGTCGACTGGTGCGGCGCTCGGAGACGGAGAGCTCTTGAATACCGACGCAATGAGCACCACGGCAAGAATGGCTGCGACGATGAAGCTGTACAGGAGAATGCGTCGGATTTCGGGATGCAGTCCCGGCGGCGGCGCGTTTGGATCGGATTCTTGTGGCGGTGGCGGCGGCTGATACGGCGGTGGCGCGTACGAGTATCGGGGCGGCTGCGGCGGCGGGTTAGTGAACGTCTGCGTGAAGCCGGCGTTCCTTGGTGGCGGCGGCGGATCGAACGCTGGATCAGGCGTGAGCGTGACCGTGCGCCCGCAACGACGGCACTTTACGTCCTTGCCGTAGTGCTCCGGGCTTGGATGGAATTTCTCGCCACACTTGCACGCGACGGTCGCCATATACGTTCAATATGCCCGTGTGGTGGGGTAAATGGGCAAGTCCGTCAGTCGGCGTCGGGGCGGAAAGTGACCTCGATCTCGGAGCCAGCGACCGACTGGTCGAACCCGCCAAAGGTGCCCTTCTCGGCGATCTCGCGGGCCGCGCCGAAAAATCCCGTCCATGCCGCCCGTGCCAACGCGCCACCCGTGCTGATGCGCCGCACACCGAGCTCCGCGAGTTGCTCGACGGTGGTGAAGCCGCTCCACACGAGAATGTTCACCGGTTTTGGCGCGACCGCTTCGACCACCGCCTTGATATGCGCGAGGCGCTGGATGCCCGGTGCATAGAGACAGTCCGCGCCCGCTGCGCTGAATGCGACCAGTCGTCGAATTGTTTCGTCGATGTCCGGACGGTTCACAATAAATCCCTCCGAGCGCGCAGTGAGAAGCGTGCCAGTTCCCGAGTTGTCGATTGCCTCGCGTGCGGCGATCACGCGCTCAACCGCGAGTTCGAAGTCGTAGAGCGGTTCCGGTGCGTTCCGCGTCGAATCTTCAATCGACAATCCGGCAATGCCTGTCGTAAGCAACTGCTGGACGTTCTGCGCAAGCCGCGCTGGCTCCGCGGTAAACCCATCTTCGAAGTCGACATTCACCGGAATCTCGACAGCCGCATTCACTGCCTTGGCGTGCTCAATCACCTCGAGCAACGACACACGATTGTCGCGCCGGCCGAGTGACCAGGCGAGACCTGCGCTTGTTGTCGCGAGGGCCTTGAAGCCGAGTGATTGGAGGACGCGAGCGCTGCCGGCGTCCCATGGGTTGGGGATGACAAAACAGCCAGACTCGTGGAGTCGGCGGAAAGTTGCACTGCGTTCGCTTGCCATGCTCATGACGACAGACGATAATCGTTCAGCACCCTTCGCGATACATCGACGTTCCTCCGATCGTTCTTCCCCACGTCATGCGTATCCCACTTTTTCGCCTGAGCATGTCGGCGCTTTGCCTCGCCGCTCCCGTTGCGGGTGCTCACGCACAGAGCGCCACACTCATCATCGTCAACGGCCACGTCGTTACCGTTGATTCCACCAAGCCGGAAGCACAGGCGGTCGCCGTTGCCGGCGACAGAATTCTCGCCGTCGGTACGAATGCCGAGATCCGGAAGTTGGCCAGCAAGTCAACGAAGGTCATGGACGTTGGGGGAAAGCTCGTGATCCCGGGCTTCATTGACGGTCACGGTCACTACATGGGACTTGGCGAGACGAAGCTCCAGCTCGATCTCACCAAGGCACACACGTGGGATGACATCGTGAAGATGGTCGGCACCGCGGCGAAGAAGGCAAAGCCAGGAGAATGGATTTCCGGCTTTGGCTGGCATCAGGCCAAATGGGACAAGCCGCCCGTGCCGATGGTTGAAGGCAATCCGGTTCACACGGCACTCAGCACGGCATCGCCCAACAATCCAGTCGTCCTGTCACACGCCAGCGGACACGCGACGTTCGTAAATGCGAAAGCAATGGAGCTCGCCGGAATAACAAAATCGACGGCGAATCCTGCCGGCGGTGAAATCGTGCACGATGCACAGGGCAATCCCACCGGCATGCTGCGCGAGTCGGCACAGGGGCTCACCCGCGCGGCGCAACGTAAATGGGAAATGGAAACGCCCGCAGCGGAACGCGCCCTGCATGCGCGAAAAATCATCGAGCTCGCTGGCGCCGACGCACTCTCCAAGGGTGTTACGTCGTTCCACGATGCTGGAACGAACTTCCAGACGATCGATCTCTTCAAGCAAGTTGCCGATGAAGGAAAGCTGCCCATTCGTCTCTACGTCATGGTGCGCAACGAGTCGAACGCACGCATGGATAGCCTGCTCGACAAGTATCGCATGCAGGATTACGCGAACGGCTTTCTCACGGTTCGCTCCATCAAGCGGCAGATCGACGGCGCACTCGGCTCAAACGGCGCGTGGTTGCTCGAGCCGTACGCCGATCTTCCCCGAAGCACCGGACTCGCGCTCGAACAGCCCGAGTCGGTACAGCGCGCGGCAGAAATCGCGTTCAAGCACGGCTATCAGGTGAACACGCATGCCATCGGTGACCGAGCGAATCGCGAAGTTCTCGATATCTATGAGCGCATCTTCAAGGCGAATAACGCAAAGCCCGATTTGCGGTGGCGCATCGAGCACGCGCAGCACATTTCGTTGCAGGACGTGCATCGCTTCAAGCAGCTGGGCGTGATCGCGGCCATGCAGGGCATTCACACCGTGTCGGACGCACCGTGGATTCCATCGAAGCTTGGCGAGAAACGCGCGAAGGAAGAGTCCTATCTCTTCCGTTCGCTCTGGGACGATGGCGTGATCGTCGGCAACGGTACGGACACGCCGGTGGAAGACGTCGATCCAATTCCGTCGTTTGCAGGAATGGCCACGCGCATCACGAAGGAAGGAAAAGTCTTCGTGCCAGAGCAGCGGCTCACGCGTGCGGAGGCGCTCAAGGCGTACACGCTGAACAACGCCTACGCGAGCTTCGAGGAGAAGTCACTCGGCTCACTCACGCCCGGCAAGTATGCGGATATTGTCGTGCTGTCGAAGGACATCATGCGCGTGCCGGACACCGAGATCAACTCGGCGCGCGTCGAGTACACGATCCTCGGCGGGAAGGTGAAGTATCAGCGCGCTCTCATCCCGTAACGAAACTGACTAGCCGCTTTTTCCTTATTTAGGAAACCCAGCTTGCGGAAGCGCGGGAGTAATCTTCATCGCGTTCTGGTAGTAGATCTTCTTGAGCACCTGATCGGGAAGATCAATGCCATAGAGCTTCCAGAACGCGTGATACGGCCGGTAGTAGTCGAAGTAGTCGTCGCGCGTCTCGAACACACGCCAGTAGTACGGATACTCCTCGGGCTGGAAGGAATCCTTGCCGAAGAGAATGCGGTCCTGGTACTTGATGAAGAAGTCGTGCGCGGCGCGCGGCTGACGTCCAATGTCGTACAGCACTGCGCCCATTTCCGTGTATACGTTCGGCATCTCGTCGAACATCTTTCCGAGGCGGCCGAGATCGTTCGCGTGCCAGCCCATGTGCGCCGCGACGAATATCGTCTTCGGATGCGCCTTGAAGAGATTGTCGCGCTGCGTCATCAAGTCTTCGAACGTCGGGCGGCCAGTGCCCGGCCCGTTGCGGCGCTCGCTGAACAGCGACAGCTCCAGCCAGCGTTCGTTACTGAAGTCGACGGGCTGAAAGAACTCCTGCGGCTCCGCGGTGTGAATGAACACCGGAATTTTCAGTCGCGCCGCCGCCTCGAACACAGGGCCGAGCTCCGGGTCATCGATTCGCAGCAAGCTGCCATCGGCCTTGCGCGTGCTCAAGCCAAAGCCCTTTCCGATTTCACCGACACCAACCGCACCCGCGGCGACATCTGCCTCGAGTTGCGCCACCGCCTTCGGCGCCCATCCGGGGCCAACGTCGCGAAAGCTGATGCCAGTGAGAATGCGGACCTTGTCCTTCATGGCCGGCGTCGCCTTCACCAGCGCCACCGCCGCCTTGAGCCGGTCACCGCTGATGAGGTCAGCCACGACCATCATACCGAGTCCAAGCGAATCCATATGCGCGCCAAGCGCCGCAATTGAATCGCTACTCAGGTACGAACCGACATGCGCGTGGTAATCGATCGCGGGGAACTTCGCTTTCAGAACCTTGTGCTCGGTCGTCTTCAGCGTGTTGCGCGGCCGATAGTCCACAATGCTTGGCGCCGGAAACTCAGGAGCTTGACAGAGGCGAGGACGTATCTCGGTCATACCCGCGGGACACTGCTCGCCAGCCTGAATTGGCGTGCTGCCGCGACGGCCGGGTTGTGCTGAAGCAGTGGACGCGATGACCAGCATCGCGACGGTAACCACGAGATGTGTGCGCATCAGGGGAAGATACCCCGGAGCGGCACGTCAGGAATGGGCGCTTGGTGTCAGAAAACGGGGAATTCCGCTACGGAATGCGATAGATGCTGACGGTCGTGTCATCGAGGCGGAGCCGTTTTACTGGGGCAGGAAGCTCGTGCACCGTTGCGTGCTCCGCCACCAGAATGCGCGAAAACGCCTTAGCCTGCCATGCCTCAATGACGCGATCGAGCATCTTTGATTCGTAAGGCGGATCCACGAACGCGATGTCGTACTTGTCTTCCATCAGTGCCTGCGCAAAGGGCAGTGCATCGCGCTTGAAGATGCGCGATTTCTCGCGCATGCGCAGGAGCGCGACGTTGGCGCGCAGCGCATGTAGGCTCGTGGGCCGCGTCTCGACGAAGTCGCAGAACTTGGAACCACGCGACATTGCCTCGAGGCCCAACGCGCCGGTTCCGGCGAAGAGATCGAGAAGTCGCGCGCCCTCGAGGTCTGCTGCCAGTGCATTCATGATCGCCACGCGCACGCGCTCCGCCGTGGGGTGCACGCGTGGATCGTTCGGAGACTCGAGATCCCGGCCCGCGTATTTTCCGCCCACTATTCGCATGCAGGAAATTACCATCCGCCGACGCGCACCGCTGGCTCGAATATCGCTCCTCGGCGCCAGAGCATGTTGCGCCTTGGCGACCAGTGCGACCGTCAGCATCAGCGCAATCATCGGAAAGAAACACATCGGTCGGCTCCCTATTTCCCGCACATCGATGCGCCGAGCGCCGACCCAAGCCCGCTCCCACCCACGTACCCAACCAACACGCCCTCGCCGCCCGCGAGCGAACCAGCAAAGCCGCCGAGTACGGCTCCCGCGGTGGACGTGAGCAACGCGGTGCCGACGCGCTGGCCGAGACCGCATTTGCTCTCGAACTTCGGAATGGCAGCAACGATCGCGGAGCCGACAATCGTGCCAATCGCTCCACCCAGGACTGCGTTCACGAGACCGGGATCGTCGCAGGAACAATCCGAGTGGGGAAGGATCGATCCGCCAAGTATCCCGTAGTATCCTCCGGCCACTGCCGCACCTGTTCCGAGCACAACTCGAATTGGAAACGCGTAGGCGGGCGGTGCATTGGTGATGACGCTCGAATCAGTCTTAACCGACACGCGCGCCGCGGAATGAAAAGCCAACGGCTCGGCGCGCTGGGCAGACGCGGTGTGAGCGACGAAGAGAGCGAGGGCGATCGACAGAAGTCTGCGCATGAGAGGCCGGGAAACGGGAGCAACAATGTCCTATCCTCCAACGCGCAATTCCTCGGCGAATCGGCTCAACTTTCGATAACCACCGTCGACAGGCTGCTCACATCCGGCCGGGTGAAAACGAGCTCGAGCGGCTGCTCAGCCGGCGCTGACGCCCACAAATCGAACAACCGCTCACGCTCGGTGCGTATCGCTCCAATCACTTCATCCGTGAGTGGCGCGATGTGCGAGAACCGGCTGGTGACATCGCTGCTCAACAACTCGTGCATCTCCTCGGCTGTAAAGCGGGCCGCACCTCCGACGCCATCGCGATCGAACAGCCCGACGATGTGCTCAACGAGAATGCCCTCGGCGGGAATCGCACCGTGTTTTCCCTTGCCGCTGGTTTCGTCGATGTCCCAGCCAGCAGCAATGAGACCGAAAAATCCGTCACGCGCGCCGAGGATTG
>JBBQHJ010000020.1:0-26664 GCA_038323865.1 Gemmatimonadales bacterium | reverse complement strand
AGATGTAGTAGGGCCGCACGCGGATGGTGAGCAATTTGCGCATCAACTCCTTCATCACTTCGGGATCGTCATTCACGCCTTTGAGCAGCACCGTCTGGCACCCGAGTGACACGCCCGCCCGGCTCAAGCGGTCCAGCGACGCCACGGCCGCCGGCGTCAACTCGCTCGGGTGGTTGAAGTGCGTGTTCATATAGATGGGATGGTACTTCTGGACCATGTCGCAGAACTCGGGCGTGATACGCTCCGGCAAGTGCGACGTGATCCGGCTGCCGAGTCGAATGATCTCGATGTGCGGGATCGCGCGCAGGCGCTGGAAGATGTATTCAAGGCGCGAATCGCTGAGCAGCATTGGATCGCCGCCCGAGAGAATCACGTCGCGGATCTCGGTGTGCTGCGCGAGATACTGGAATGCCGACTCGTACTGCTTGATCGAGATCTTTTCGGGATCACCGACCTTTCTGCGGCGTGTGCAGAACCGGCAATACGTCGCGCAGACGGGGCTCACGAGGAACAGCGCACGATCCGGATACCGGTGCGTGATGTTCGGAACGGGAGAGTCGCCATCTTCGTCGAGCGAGTCGATCACCCCGTCGATGATCTCGAGCTCGGAGACGGAAGGGACGAACTGATTCCAGTGCGCGTCGCCGACCGCCTTGATCTGATTCAGCGATTCGCGCGTGATGCGCATCTGGAAGTTGTCGAACGCCGGCTGGAGCGCTTCGACATCGATCTCGCGCTCCGCCACGTCATCGCCGAATCGTTCGGCAACATAGGATTTCAGTTCGTCGAGGGTACTGATGCTCTCGTCACGCAGAACTTTTTGCCAGTCGCTCATCGTGTTGCTACTCCAGCCTCCCCGGAGAGGCGTGTAGTGAGAATGATCCGATCGTCTGCCGGCGCATAGAAATCCGGCACGCGCGCAGCTTCGTCATAACCGCTGCGTGCGTAGAACGACCGAGTCTGCTCGTAGTCGGCGCGAGATGACGTCTCCACCACCAGCAGTCGCGCGCCGCGCCTGCCGAGTTCCTGCTCTACCCAACGCACCAGCGCGCGTCCGATGCCGCGCCCTTGCGCGGCAGGATCAACAGCGAGCCAGTACAAATCCCATGTGCCGTCGGTTGCCGGCGTCGGGCCGAAACACGCATAGCCTTCGAGACGCTCGCCCTGGAACGCACCAATCAACTCGTAGTCAACGCTCTCGCGGTCCGCAGTCCGCGGTCCGCTGACAGCGCCGTCGAATAATTCCAGTGCCACACCGACTTCTTCCCCGCTGAAGGAACCCGTAGAGACAAGGATCCCTGAAATCCGAGCGCGATGCTCGCTGCACAGTTCGGCGAGGCGAACCTCCGCCACTACGCCTCCCCCGCGGGGAAGAGCATCAACTCTTCATCACTGACGCTGACGCCGGAAAGATGTTTCGCGAGCGCCCAGCGCTCCGCCGTCATCTCACCGTCGCGTGCGCGCTGCAATCCGAGCTCGCACACCTTCCGTACCAGCGGCCCGTACTCGATGCCCGCCACCCGCGCCATGCGTGCGAGACCGGCGCCAGGCGAGATATCCGGATTCGCATTCACCTCGAGAATCCACGGACGTCCACGCTCGTCGATACGCATGTCGACGCGACCATATCCAGCGCCGTCGGCAATCTTCCACGCGGCGATTGCGATTTTCCGAATGTGCGACGCAGCGCTCGCCGGCAACTTCGCCGGGCAATGTGGAACGGAGCCGAGGTCCTCGTCGCAGCCGTCTTCCCACTTGGAGCGGTACGTGACGATGCGCCACATCCCCTTCGGCATCTTGCCGAAATCGATCTCGGCGATGGGCAGCACGGCGTCCCCGACAATTCCGACGTTGATCTCGCGTCCGTCGACATATCGCTGCACCACCACTTCGTCCCAGCGTTCGAGCATCGCGCTCACACGCTCGGTGAGCTGGCGCGTCGTACGAACGACGGACTTCTGCTCGATGCCGATCGATGCATCTTCAGCGGCCGGCTTGCAGATGGCCGGGAATCCGACGTTCGGAATGCTGCCGCCTGGCCGGACTAACGCGAATTTCGGAACGGGAAGTCCGGCGCGCTCCAAGGCACCGTTGATGATGTGCTTTCGGAGCGTGAGCGACGTGGTCCAGCTCGAGCTGCCCGTATATGGAATGCCGAACAGCTCCAGCACGGAAATTACGGGGCTCTCGAGCGTCGCCTCGCCGTCGATTGACTCGCACAGATTGAAGACGAGATCAACGTGCGCCTTGCGGACCCGGTCGATCCATTTCGGATCGGGGAACACTGGCAGGAGCACGATCTCATTGCCTTCGCTGGCCAGACATGCTTCGACCGCGTGTACGGTGAGGAGAATGGACGTATCGGCCAGCAGTCCCGTGGCGCTCGCGCCGTCGTAGAGAATTCCGATCTTCACGCGCGACCTCCGGACAGCGAGACGCCCTGGCGCGCAGCCGCGGCCAAAAGGGCGGCACCGATGAGGGCGTCGTAATCCAGACCGGCGGCGCGTGCCGCCTTCGGCAGGCAGGAGTTGTCCGACGGATCGGGCAGAATTCCGGGGAGCGGATTCACTTCAATGATGTGCGGCCGGCCTTCGCCATCGAGTCGCACATCGATGCGCGACCAATCTCGGCAGCCGAGTACGCGGTAGGCGTCGAGCACCACGTTCTCGATGGACTTCTTCAGCTTCGCGCCGATGGGGGCAGGGCACTGGAAGATGTCGAGTGGATCATTCGGCCGGTCCCAGATCCACTTCGCCTCGAATCCATATATAGGAAGGGCGCCTGGCGGCAGCGATCCAAAGTTCATTCCGACGATCGGGAGCACGCGAGCCGATGAGCCGTTGCCGAGTACACCGCAGGTGAATTCGGCGCCGGGCAGGAAGGTCTCGACGATGACGGGCTGCGAGTACCGGTGCAGGAGCTCGCTCACCACCGACTCGAGCATATCAGGTGTGGCGATGTAATTCCGCTCGGTGATTCCCTTGGACGAACCCTCGTGGACTGGTTTGGCGAAGAGGGGCGTCCGAAGATTTCTGGTCGCAAGCGCGGCGACGTCGGCATCGTCGCGAACGAGCCACCAGTCAGCGGTGGCCACGTCGTGGGCGCGGAGCACTTCCTTGGTGCGCGCCTTATCGAGGCAGAGCGAGAGCGTGAACGGATCGCTTCCGGAATATGGAACGCCGTAGAACTCGCAGATGGCCGGAATGTGTGCTTCGCGATTCGGACCGCGCAGGCCTTCGGCAATGTTGAAGACGATGTCGGGGCGTTCCGCGCGGAGTCGTCCGGGGAAGTCGTCGGTGGCTTCGAGTCGAACAACGTCGCCGTGCATCGCGAGCGCACGAGCGACGGCATCGATAGTGGTAGCGGAATCCCACTCGGCGAATTCGTCGTCGGCGACTGGTGCCGGAGCTGCCAGGGTCGCTACGCCCGAGCCGTTGTGTGACGGCTCTATCGCGGGGCGCGAGAGACTGACTGCCTCTTCAGCGGCCTGCTCTGGCTTCTGATTGTACGCGAACCCGATGCGCGACATCCAATCCCGGAACTGGAATACAGCACTGATCGCGAAGCACTTTCAATTTTCGGGGCGCTCTGTCAGCGCTGCTCCCGCTTCACGTTAGCGCGGGCAAGACACACGCCACGTGCATTCACCAGCGAAGATACCAATTCTGGATTTTTCGCGCAATGAATTTATTTCGGAAAAAAAATAAAAAGCAGGTCCTTCGGCTTTGCCTCGAGGACGACAGCTCCGTCATTCCGAGCGGAGCGAAGAATCTGCTTCACCTTGTCATTCTGAGCGGAGCGAAGAATCTGCTTTTTAGACTTTGTGATACGTGACTCGCGCGGCCTCGCGACGATCGACCGCCGTGTAGATCTCGAAGTCGGAAAAGAATCCCGGCGCCTCACCGACGAGCACGCGTAGCACCGCCACCGCGAGACGGCGAATCTCCAACTCCGCGCCCTCGCTCGAGCGAAGTTCGAGCAGCGTACGCCACGCGCGCGCATTGCCCGTCACCACGATCTTGGTCTCCGTGGCATTCGGAAGCACGGCGCGCGCTGCCTCACGGGCCATTTTCCGGCGGTGCACCTTGTCCGCCACCCAGCCGTAACGCTCCATCAGTTGCCCCACGAGCGCGACGTAAGCCGTCTGCGCGCCTTCCACCTGTGAGCGCCACGCGCTCTCGAGCTGTTCATCACCGATCACCGCCGGTGGCACGACGAAGCTCGCAACGCTCTCGTCCACATAGCGCTGTGAGAGCTGCGAATACGCGAATCCCGCGCGGTGACGCACCAGCTCATGCGTAAGCGAGCGGCTCACGCCCTCGAGGAGCAGCGAATAATTCGCGTGCTCGAGAACGCTGCCATGCCCCTGCTTCTTGATGTTCTCGAGGTAATCGCGCGTCGTCCGGCCCGCAGGATTGTGCTGGCTCATGTAGCACAGTCGGCCGGCAAACTCCGCGAGACGCTCTCCGTCGCTGCTGTCGCCCTGCCACTGCACGGGCATATGCTCCGGCGTCGAGAAGTTCGGACGGGAGAGCACGGTGACCTGCGGCTCGAAGTAGAGGTGCGGCGCGACGGGTCCGGCTGCGGTCATGAGACAGAAAGGCGGGAGGACGGAACGATGGTACGCGAGACGACGGGAAAACTAAGAGAACTTGGTGCTTCGCGCCTCACCAAACTTCTGCATCGGCGAGCACGTCGAGCCTCAAGCGAGCATAGGCGCGCTCCTGCTCAACGCGAGCGAGTGCTGCGCGCGCCGCAGAGGGAAGCGGGGGAAGCGACGGATCGTACTTCACCCGATCGATTGCCGGCGAATCATCCACCGGCACCTTCACGCCAGGATTCAGAATTCCCGCGGGATCGAACGTGCGCTTGAGCGCCGCGTACCGCTTTCGGGTGTTCTCGGGCCACACCTGTGGAAACAGCGGCGTGCGCAGACGTCCATCGCCATGCTCGCCACTCACGGTGCCGCCCAGGGACGCAACGAGCGACGTGACATCCTGGAGCAGCGCTTCGGCGCGCTCGCGCCAGTCCGCCTCTCGGACATCGATCAACGGATTCACGTGGACATGCGCGTCGCCCGCATGGCCAAAGACCACTCCGCGAATCCGCCGCTTCGCCAGCGCATCGCGCACACCGCTCACGTAGGCAGCGAGCTTTTCCGGCGGAACGCAGCCGTCCTCGATGAACTGCATCGACTTGAGCGACGGATCGAGCCGCGAGAGCGCGGGGCTCGCCGCGTGACGCAGTTCCCACATCGCGTGCTCCGTTTCGGAGTCGAGCGCGACGGCGACATCAATGGCCTTTCGATCACGAAACCGCCGCTCGAGACTCCGCGCCGCCTCGTCGCATCCCGCACGCGTTTCACCTTCCACCTCGGCCATGAGAACCGCTTCGGCGCTCTCCGGTGCTGGAACTGCGACTCCACCGCTGCGAGCCACATCAAGAAAAGTGCGGTCGAGCAGCTCGCAGCACGTCGCACCAATGTCGCGTGCCTCGAACGTGGCGAGCACCGCGTCGTCGAGTGAAGCAAATGATCCGAGCACGGATGCAGAGTGCGGGCTCACTGGGATCAGCCCGATCTCGAGTCCCACGATCACGACGAGCGTGCCCTCGCTGCCGACGAGCAGATCGACAAGATCGCCGCCGAACGCGAACTCGAGGTTGTAGCCAGATGATTCCTTGCGCACGCCGCTGTGGCGCGAGGGGGCGCGACGTTCCTCCATCATGAAATCTTCCGCAATGCGACTCAGGCGCCGAAGGGCCGCAACATCTGGTACAGCCACATCGCGGCGGACCTCGGCGCGAGACCCATCACTGAAAACGCAATCGAGTGCACGCACCCAGGGCCGCATGGAGCCGTAGCGCATCGTGCGCGCACCCGCCGCGTTCGTCGACGCCATTCCGCCAATAGTGCAAAACGCTCCGCTGGACGGGTCCACCGGCAGACGCAAGCCTGACTGCCGCGCCTCCGCATCGAGCTCGTCGCGGAGAATGCCCGGGCCGCACCGAATAGACCGCGAGGCCACATCGACGCGTCCCATTTCGCGCAGCCGGCTGAGATCGAGAATCACGCCGTCGCCAATGGCGCCACTCGCCATGCTGCTGCCGGATCCGCGAGGAATCAGGGGCACTCCGTTCTCGGCGGCCCACGTCACCAGAACGACGACGTCGTCCGCATCCACGGGCACGGCAACCGCGCGCGGAATGATCTGCCCGATCCCCGCTGTCTCGCTGTAGACCGCTCGCGCCGCCTCATCGTCGCGCAGCACACCGCGAAAATTGCTTATCTTCTCCATGTGACCAGTAGTCTAACGCCATCCGAACGCTTCGCGCGCGAGATCCTTCCCTCGGTCTCGCGCACCTTTGCTTTGAGCATCCGCATGCTGCCCGGCGACCTCGGGCGCGCCGTGCGCGTGGCATACCTCCTCTGCCGTATCGCCGACACCATCGAGGACGAACCAGTCCTCAGCGCCGATGAAAAGGCGGTGTTGTTCGACCAACTCGCGAACTGCTTTGAGGATGCGTCCGCTGTTCCGTATCTGAAGGAACAGTTCGCGGGCATGACCGGTGATGCAGCTCACATCCGCCTCTGCCACAACGTCGATCAGGTTTTTGACGTCTACTCGGCGCTTCCGGCCGGCACGCGCGTTCACGTGCGGCACTGGGTCGGCGAAATGATCGCCGGGATGCGAAAGTTCGTCCTGCTGTATCCGCAGGGCATTCGCATCCAGAATCTCGAGGAGTATCGCGAGTACTGCTATTACGTGGCCGGCACCGTTGGCTACTTGCTCACGGATCTCTGGCACGAACACGTGCCGAGCATCGGTCCGCGGCAGTATCAGGTGCTCCGCGAGAAGTGCCGCGAGTTCGCGGAGGCGCTCCAGACGGTGAACATCCTGAAGGATGTTGCGACAGACGCCGAACGCGAAAACTCGATCTACATCCCGGAGGATCTACTCCGCCGGCACGGCAGCAGTCACGCGACCATTCTTTCGCCGGACGGGCTGATCGGCACGCGTGAAGCATTGGCGACGCTCGTGCAACTCGCCTGGAAGGATCTCGATTCGGCGCGAAGCTATCTGTTGTTGATCCCGCGGCGTGCCGTGACGATTCGCTTGTTCTGCCTGCTGCCGTTGCTCTTCGCATATGCGACGCTGCGTGATCTCACCCGCACGCCGCAGGCACTCGCGCGCCGCGAAGTCGTAAAGATCTCTCGGCGCGAGGTGAAGTCGCTCACCCTGCTGGGGATGGTGATGATTCTCAGCAATCGCGGTCTCGCGTGGTTGGCATCGCGTGCGAGCCGCCGGCCGCTCGTGCTGGCGGGCGTCAAATAGCGCTGTCATCCTGAGCGGAGCGAGGGATCTGTTCGGATGTCATCCTGAGCGGAGCGAGGGATCTGCTTTTACAGCCTCTTCACGCCCACCGCTGCGGCGAGCATGCTCATGAGCGAAGGCGGTCGTCCCGCCTCGCCGCGCTCCAATCGATCAAGCACTTGCTCAAGGACGAGTTGCGCACGGCCGACCGCGCCGCGATGACCGGATCGCGAGATCGCGTAGCCAAGGGGAGCAAGGACGAGAACGGGTGCAACCACTCCAGCGGCGATGATGCCCATCACTGCCCACGCGCCGGATGCGAGGATGCCGACGCCGGCAATTGCAGCCGTCTGGCTGGCCATCGTCGAGCGATGTCCGCTGAGGTCCGCATCAAGTCGCACGAGGCAGCGCGTTTCGTCGACGACAATCACCGTTGCGCTCACTGTGGAAGCACGAAGGAGCGCGTGCCCGCGACCGCTGGCTACACGTCTCACCGCGCCGACGAGATCTCGCCGCGATTCCCACACGATCCGGTCGCCGAAGTAGCGCTGCACAATCAGACCTTCCTGGCGCTGCATCCAGTCGTCGAGCGCCTTGAGCACATCGGCCGGCCGGCCGCGCACCGTGCGCTGAGCCGTGGCAAACGCGCCGCCGTACATGCTCGCGAGCACGCCGCGTTCCGACGGCACCGCCGTGCGCGTGCGCTCCTCCGCGATGGCCTGCTTGAGGTTGATTGCGTCGAGGCCCACTTCCTTCGCGAGCGCTTCGAGTTGTACCTCGGTCAGCCGGCCATCGGGATCGGACGTCGGTGACGTCTGCAGTTCACTCGCGCGCGCAAGAATCCGTTCGACCGCGGCGCGGTCGAGGGAGGTGGGAACAGGCGGGCGAGGCGAGTCGGGCATTGGCCTGAAAGATAGCGTAGGTTCTTGCAATGATTTCTCTCGACGACATCCGCGCCGCACGCGAACGAATCGGCACGCGCCTTCACAAGACGCCCCTCATGCGGAGCACAACGATCGCCGAGCTGGCCGGTGTGGCGCATGTGGACCTCAAGTGCGAAGCGTTCCAGAAGACCGGCTCCTTCAAGACGCGCGGCTCGCTGAACCTGCTTTCGCAGCTCGATGCGGCCTCACGCGCGCGAGGCGTGGTGTCGGTGTCGGCGGGCAATCATGCGCAGGCGCTTGCGTGGTGCTCGCGCTCAGAGGGCGTGTCGTGCACGGTGGTGATGCCGGAGTTGGCCACGCAATCCAAGGTCGACGCAAGCCGCGGCTATGGCGCCCACGTCATTCAGCATGGCACTGGTGCGGACGCATTTGTAAAGGCGCGTGAATTGGCGGAGCAGGAGGGACTCACCTTTGTGCATCCCTTCGACGACGACCGCATCATCGCCGGTGCGGGGACCACTGCGCTCGAAATTCTCGAGCAGTGCTCGCAACCGCCGGACGTCGTGATTGTCCCCGTCGGCGGCGGAGGGCTCATCAGCGGTATCGCCGTGGGCATCAAGGAGGCGTCGCCATCCACTCGCGTCATCGGCGTTGAGCCGGTGGGCGCTGCGGTTATGCGCCAGAGTCTCGATGCGGGCCATCCAACACGTATACCCACGATGTCGACAATCGCGGATGGCTTGGCCGCTCCCATGGCCGGCGACCGGAACTTCGAAATCGTCCGCCGCTATGTAGACGACGTGGTGCTGGTGGAGGACGACGAGATCAAGGACGCCATGCGCGTGTTGCTTTCGCGCTGTAAGATTCTGGCGGAACCCGCCGGCGCCGCAGCGACCGCGGCCCTGCTTTCGAAGCGCATTGCGCTGAAGCCGACGGATCGCGTTGTCGCCTTGGTATCAGGCGGAAATGTGGATCTCTCGCGACTGAAAGAGTTCGTCTAGCGTTTAAATTCCACCGAGAACTACATCGAGCTGGCGCGAAATGGCATTGCGAATCGCGTCAGGAATAGCAAAGGCCGTCATGAACGCCGCCTTCGGATCTGTCGGCGCCGAACGGCCTGCCTGCTGCAGGTAGTACCGCATGTAGCCCGGAAGCGCCGCTGGAATCGTGCGCTCGAGCAGCATGGCACCGGCGCGCACAGCGGCAGATTGCTCGTAGCGTGACGTCGTTCCCTCGCGACGTTCAGCGGGGGTGGTGTTGTCAGCAATCGCGGCATTGGCCGCGCTTCCGCTCATCTCGTGCGCAAATACATACAGCACCACGTCGACTTCAGCCGATGACGCCGGCGCGGGAACGGCCACCGCGTTCTGCGATTTGCTGAACTGCACCGTACGTCCCTCACCACCGAGTGGCAGCGAGAGATACAATTCGCCGTTCTGCTCCTGCGTGTTGTTCAGATAGCGCTGGAGGGACGGACGCCACTGTCGCTGCCACACGGAGTCCACGCGCGCTGTGATGGCCGCGTGCGACGTGTTCTGAGTCATCCAGTAGTCGTGATAGAAGCGGCGACTCTCATCGTCCGCGACATCGGCGAACTGGCGCAGCCACTCACGATCGGGCGCCGTCTGAAACGCACTCGCCAGAACACTCAGGTACATCTGCTCCGTGGCATCGCTCGGCCGCGAACCCGCGACGAATGCCGTGATCGCCTGACGGAGCACTTCCCACGACGGAAAGTAGAGTGGAATGAACTGTCCGCCCGTCGCCAGCGTGGGATTGAGCGCGAGACGCGCAACGAGCTTGTCGCGATTCTGGTCGAGTAGCGAACTGACGCCGCGTTGCCTGCGAAGCTGCACCATGCGGTCCCGATAGCCACGCGAGAAATACGGAACGAGCGTGGTGTCCGAGTAGATCATCGCATACGTGTGCAGCCAGAGATCCACATGCTCGCGGGTGATCGCCCGCCACGTGGTGCTCACCATCGGCATCTGCCCACCGGATGATGTCGTGGGCGACGGAGATGGCGAAGAAGCGGGCACGATGCCGCCGGCACACGCAATCGCGAACGATGCGATGCAGGTGAATCCAATCAAGCGGGCGCGAGCGTTAGTGGGGAGCATAGGTCGATGAAGTGAGGTTATCCCCCACCACCCTCAACATTCCTGCCACAGGCGACACAAAACTTCCAGCCGCGCTCCAGCTCGCTGCCGCATGCCTGGCAGTGCACGAGCGTAAGATCCTGTCCGCAATGCGGGCAGAAGGCGATCTGTCGGCCGGCGGGCAGTGCGCCTTTGCAATACGGACAACTCTCGCCCTCATCGCGAATGGTGACCGGCTTGATCACGCGCCGAGTGGCATCGGTCGGGGGCACGACGCGATTCGCGTCGAGCGGTGTGGGCGAACCGGCGCGCACCGCAGTGCGTGCCGCAGTCGTCGAACCTGTCGAACGTGCGGGCGTGCCTTCTCCCGTTTGCAAAGGCTCCGGTGCAAGCGCGACATGCGCCGTCGCGAACTCGCGCATCTTTTCCGGATCCGTCTCGTTTGCGAGCGCGTCACGCATGCGATCGTCCACAACGAGATAGCCGTTGGTGCCTTTTAACAGATCGAGCAGCGTGTGTTCGTAGTCCTGATTGGTCTCGAGACCGAGCTCGCGACGATGGAGGCGATACGGCAGGATGGTCTGGTAGAGGTCACCGACCGTAAAGGGCTGCGACAGATACTGCGGAAAGGTCGTGCGAATGGTGCGCACGAGATGGCGGTACATCCGCTCGACATTTTCCATCGCGTATCTCCAGGATTAGTCCATTACTGTCGTCGCCGGTCTCGAACCCGGCAACGGGCGTGCTGCAACGAACTGGCCAGAAATCGGAAAGGGCGCCGGTTCGAGCGTCACGCGCTTCTTTCCGTGTTGCGCCGCGAGCCATTCGTCGAATCCCGATGTGCGCGCACCATCAGAGAGCGTTTGCTCCTTTGCTGCTGCAACCGCGAGATCGTTCGCGTATTCATTCTGGGGATGCCCGTTGTGACCGCGCACCCATTGCCACTGCACTCGATGTGGCAGCGCTTCGTCCACCAATTCGCGCCACAACATCAGATTCTCGATCTCGCCCACCTTTCTGCGCCAACCACGCGCAGCCCATCCGTGCACCCACTCGGTCATTCCCTTTACGAGATACTGTGAATCACTCGTAAAGAGCACGCGAAAGCGCCCGCCCTTCCGGCTGATGACCTTGAACGCTTCAGTTGCACTCCGAAGTGCCATGCGATTGTTCGTCGTGGCGGGCTCGGAGATCCAGTAATCCCACCGTGTGAGCCGGTCAGTCGCCGTGTTCAGATATTCGATGACACCGGCCGCAGCGCCAGGATTCGCGCCTTCGCGCCCGTTGCCCAGGCACGACTCGTCCGCGTAGATGGCAACGAGTGGCAGCCCATCGGTCATGTCACAACCTCGATGCCCTCGAGCTCGTCGAGGTAGATCGTCAGCTTATCACCCGTCGTAGGGTGGTGCGCCTCGAGAGCCTCTCGGCCGTCGAGCATCCGCAGGCGATCCACGATGATCGTGAACTCCGAACCGCGCCGCCAAACGGCAAGCCTGCGGCGATCCGCAATGGCACGCTCGAGCGCATCGTACTGGGACGTCGTGAGTTGTGTGAGTTTCGGGCGGGGCATCAGGCGGTCAACGGCACCATTGGAGCGCGAGGGCGGACAGCACGCTCGTCGCGCGATCAATCTCGGACAACGGAATGTACTCCTCTGCGGCATGGGCGAGCGAAACGTCGCCGGGACCAAAACAGATGGCTGGAATGCCCGCGGAGTTCAGCAACGCGGCATCGGTCCACGCGGACATCCCGCCCAGTGCGACGGGTTCGTTCTCCGATCGCAGCGCGTGTTCGAGCGCCGTCACGATCGGCGCATCGGTGCGCACGTCGCTCGGCTCCTGTGCAAGGATGAGCGTTGCACTCGCATCGAACGTCGGTCGACGAGACTTCACTGCGCCACAGGCCTCGCGAATTTCAGTCAGCACCGCCGCAGGAGCTTCGCCGGGTATCGTGCGTCGCTCGAGCTTGATCACACAGCGGTCCGGATAGGTGGACATTCCGATTCCGCCCTCGATGAACGACGCATGCAGCGACGGATGTCCGAGCAGCGAGTGCTGGCGCTCCGGAAGTATTTCCGTGTCGAGCCGGTCGAGTTCAGCGAGTAGTAGCCCGGCATGACGAATCGCGTCGACACCGATGTCCCAGCGACTTCCATGAGCGGCACGACCACGAACCTCGATCTCTACCCAGACAAAGCCGCGGTGCGCCGGCATGATTGCCAGCCGCGTGGGCTCCGTGACGATTGCCCCATCAGCACGAACGCCACGCTCGACCAACGCGCGAGTGCCGCGGCTTTCGTATTCCTCGTCGGCGACGGCAGCGATAACTATTTCGCCGCTGATGCCGACGTTGGCCGCGCTCCACGCCCCCGCGCACATCGCGGCGACTCCACCCTTCATGTCCGCCGACCCACGCCCATATAGCCGTCCACCGCGCTCCTCGGCGGTAAAGGGCTCGTGCGTCATGCCGTCCGTTCCAACAACGTCGAGATGTCCATTGAACATCAGTGACGCTCCGCCGCGCGCGTCGCCGATTCTCGCGATGAGGTTCGGCCGATCACCGGCGACATCTTCCAGCGTGGTGCGAAATCCCCACGCGTCGAGCACGTCGCGCAGCAGCAGCGCACACGCGCGTTCGCCGGGTGCGCCAGGCGCGAGCGATGGGTTGCGCGAATCAACGCGAACGAGTGCACCCGTCAGTGCACGAGCGTCGCCGGGAGCAATTTTGGTCATTGCGTCGTAGCCTCGCCGAGTGTGGGGATCGTCTCGAAACCCGTTGTATCGATGCCGTACGTGAGACGCGTGCCGAGTGGCGCGAGTGCCGCAGCCAATTCGTCTTCGCGTCCTTCGCGGGCGAGTGCGAGCACGCACCCGCCGCCAGATGCCCCAAGCGCCTTCATGCCCAGTGCGCCGTTGCGATGCGCGGTGTCGTTGATCGCCTCGATGCGCGGCGTGGTGATGGACGGATGAAGCGCGCGTTGATGGATCCAGTGTTCCTCGAGCTGTGCGCCGAGTGCGTCAAGATCGTTCGCGCGCAGTGCGGATGCCATGTCGATGGCGAGTGCCTTCATGCGTGCGAGCGCCTGCACCACGCGCGGCACTCCTGCAACGTATGCGTCGCGTACGGCAGTGATCTGCTCACCGGAGATGCGGGACTCGCCGGTGTAGATCAGGAGGCCGCGCCGTGCGAGCGTGTCGCATGTTGCCGTCTCGAGCGGAATCGATTGGACGCGCACGGTGTGCGAGAACTCGAGCAGCAAGGCGCCGCCGAAGGCGGCGGCAAAGTGATCCTGATATCCGCCGGCCACGCCGAGTTCTTCGACTTCGGTGGTGCGGCTCATGAGCGCGAGATTGTGCGGTGAGAGTGGAGTATCAGCGAGGCGCGCGAGAGCGCCGGCGAGTGCAACACCTGCCGCCGATGAGCCACCGAGTCCTGCGCCAATCGGGAAATCGCTGGTGACTGTGGCGACGGCGTTGGGGAGTGGTGATCGCCGAATCGCGGCGGCGATGAGCGCGTCGTCGAGAGGGGGCGCAGCGTCGGTGGAGTGATGTCCACCAATGCTGACCGATGCTGTTGCGTACCGAGTAATGGCGATGTTGCAGACAGTGCCTCCCTCACGATCCGTGTAGGGAGGCACGTCTGTCCATCCGCCGCCGAAATCGAGGCGCGTTGGCGCTCGAGCAACGAGGGCGCGCGTCACGGCGTTACGCCGTGCGCCTCAACGCTTCTTCGCTGGCGTCTTGCTCTTGGCCGCTGGTTTCGGCGCGGGCTTGGCTGCAGGCTTTGATGGCTTTGCAGCGGCCTTTGCTGGTGCGGCTTTCGCTGGTGCGGCTTTCGCTGGTGCCTTGGCGGGTGCTTTCGCTGCGGGCTTTGCCGGCGCTTTTGCAACTGGCTTTGCCGGTGCCTTGGCAGGAGCAGGAGCAACCTTGGGCGCTGGCGGCGGTGGCGCGACCACATTCACGGGAGGACGCGGCGGTCCGCCTGTGCGCAGCGAGAATGAACCCGGTCGCTGTTGCGGCGGCGCGTTCAGCATCGCCGCAGCCATCGCCGCTTCCTTAGCCGCCTTGTCGACGACGGCCTTGTCGGCAGCAATCTTGGAAGCAGTGGGACGCGCCTTTTCGCTGGCTGGCTTCTTCTGGAACGAGTCTTCAGCTTCGCGGATCAGCTTGTCGGCTTCTTCCTGTGTCATCTGACCGCGGCGGACCATGTACTGCGTGAGGTCGCGTGCGCTCTCGATGGCGAAACCGGCGAGTCCAGCGGCGGCGCTGATGACGTCCTTCATTGCCGCCGACACCTTGCTTCCCGCTTCCTGGCTGATCAACTGCGCACGCTCAGCCATCTCGGCGACCGTATCGCGCATGTCTGCGCCACGGTGCCCAGGTCCGCGACGCGGCGCTGGAGGTGCCGCCGGTGCCGTTTCTTCTTCGATCTCCTTATCCACCATGTGCCCGCCCGTTACCGTGCTCAGGGGGGAGACTCCCCGTTCATTGAGAAGGAAGCTCGGTAGCGCCAACGCGGGCGCACTCCAGAGCCCCGAATTGTGCGGCAAGTATATGATTTTTCGTAAGCTACGCAAGGTATGATTACAAGCCGCACGAACCATATTCGGCCAAAAACCACGAGTTTTCGCAGCAAAGCTGGAACACAAGTCGCCAGAATTAGCAACACTATCGAACGATCATAAGGACACTATATGCTCACAGGCGTCAAACTGCTTGATCTGAGCCGAGTGCTCGCGGGGCCGCTCGCTACTATGATGCTTGGCGATATGGGGGCGGACGTCCTCAAAGTGGAGCGTCCAGAGGGTGGCGACGAGACGCGGGGCTGGGGGCCTCCCTTCGACCCGCGCGGTGAGAGCGCCTACTATCTGAGTGTCAATCGGAACAAGTTGAGCGCGGCCTTGGACCTTTCGATTCAGGCCGATCGCGAGCTTCTTGAGCGGCTCCTTCCCGATGCAGATGTGGTGGTCGAGAACTTTCGGCCCGGCTCACTCGAGCGACTTGGACTTGGGCCTGAGCAGGTGCGAGCGCGGTTTCCGCGGCTGATCTGGTGCACCATTGCCGGCTTTCGGGAGGACGATCGCCGGCCCGGCTACGACTTTGTGGTGCAGGCCGAGAGTGGGTGGATGTCGATTTCGGGGGAGGCGGAGGGTGTGCCGGTGAAGCACGGCATCGCGCTCGCCGATGTAATGGCGGGCAAGGATGCCGCGATTGCGATTCTTGCTGCGTTGGTGGAACGCGCCAGAACGGGGGTTGGTCGCGTCGTACGCGTGTCGCTTCAGGAGACGGCGGAAGCGGCGCTCGTGAATGTCGCGCAGAACGCGCTGGTGTCCGGTGCCGCGCCAAAGCGCTGGGGAAATGCGCACGCCAATCTCGTTCCCTATCAGCTGTTCGATGCGGCCGATCGCGCGATTGTCCTTGCAGTGGGGAGTGATGCGCAGTGGCTCGCGTGCGCGCGAGCGCTGGAGCTGCCGGCGCTTGCTGATGACGAATCGCTGCGCACGAATGCGGGGCGACTGCGTGCGCGGACGCGTGTGGTGGCGGCGTTGTCGCGACGGCTGCGTGAGCGGCCGGCGGCGCACTGGCGTGGGCGACTCGATGCCGCGGGCGTCCCGAATGGCGTCGTGCGAACGGTTCTCGAGGTGTTGGATGACGCGGCCGCATCTCCGCTCACGGGGATGCCGCCCAGCGTTCCCGGCACAATTCGCCGCCCGCCCCCTCGTTTAGGGGAGCAAACGGGTCTTGTTCGGGAGTTGGGATGGGCCGTTTTTGACCATGCGGAGTCGGCATGATTTGCCGTGTTACGAGCCTCCTGAACGGCTCGTCTGTTGGACGTGGCGACCCGATACGCAGTGAAGAGTGGGACGGATACCCTGTCCCGCGCGGTGAATGTGCGTTACTCTATCGTCGTGCGGACGACAGAGACGGAATTGCTCGTTGATCAGGACGACACTGATCAGCGCATCATTCAGCGCGTGCTGTCAGGTGAGCGCGACGAGTTCACTGTCCTGATTACCAGGTACAGTGATCCGCTGTACCGCCATGCCTTGTGCATGACGGGCAGCCCGGACGTCGCAGAAGACATCCTGCAGCTCTCATTCATCAAGGCGTATCAGCACCTCGCCGAAGTTCGCGGACGATTCGATGCGTGGGTATTTCGCATCGTCGCGAATGGTTGCAAGGATTGGCTGAAGAACATCCGCCGTTCGCACCTCAGTTACGACGAAGATGATCAGCCTTCGGCGTACGCGACTCCGGAAGAGGAGCTTGATCGCACGGAGTTGCGCTCGGACCTCGATGTCGCCCTGGCATCGCTGCCCGCATCGCTGCGCGAAGCATTCATCATGAAGCACGTCGAAGGCCGGTCGTACGAAGAGATGGCTGACTTGCTGGGAACGACGGTTGGTGCGTTGAAGATGCGCGTGCATCGTGCGAGAGAAGCGCTGCAGGCCTTACTCGAGGAGAAATACGCCTAGCATGTTTCACGAACTTCCTTCCGACGGGCAGAGCGAGAGTCGCAAGCGCGAGCGCCAGATTCCTGGCCCGCTTGCCGATCGCGAAGTGCCACTCGGCCCCCCTAGCACGACGATCGCGCAGGCCGTGCATGCGTGGCTCGATGGCATGACGCCGGAGCGCGATGCGCGCCACGGTGAGTGGTCGCGCGACGTGGATTTCTGGAAGAAGCTCGATGATGATCTCGCGCGCCGCCGTCGTATGCGGACGCCGGTCGGTTTGCAGGCGCGCATCATGGAAGCCATTCCGCAACATGCGCCGGTAATGATTACGCCGTGGTGGAAGCGCGAGTTCGTGGTCACTCCGTCGGCCGCGTTTGTTGCGGCGGCGGCAATCATGGCTGGTACGGCCGCAGTGACTTCGCTGTTGTTGCGCCTCTGATTTCGCTGCTTCTGCTTGCTTGGGCCGACTCGATATCGAGTCGGCCTTTGTTTTTCCTGAATGTGCCGCGTGCAGCCAACGGCGCAGCGCAAGACGTCGTTGCGGAACTCGGACAGCGGTCTGCGCGTTAGCCGGCATGAGCGAGCATACACTCCAGACGACTCTTCACCTGCCCGTACCGCGGCAGCGAGTATTCGACTTCTTTTCCAACGCCGAGAATCTTGCGCGGATCACGCCGCCAGAACTCGGCTTTCGTATTCGCACATCGTTGCCGATCGAGATGAAGGTCGGAACGCTCATCGACTACACGATCGGGCTGTATGGAATTCCGATGCAGTGGCGGACGCGGATCTCGAAATGGGTGCCGGGGGTCGAATTCGAGGATGAACAGCTGCGCGGTCCATACGCGCTGTGGGTTCATCGGCACTGGTTCGAGGATGACGGAAATGGCGGCACGGACATCCATGATCTCGTGCGGTATCGTCTTCCCTTTGGCCCACTTGGCGATCTGGTGCACTGGCTGGTCCGTCGCCAGTTGGAGCGCATTTTCGCCTACCGAACCGAGCGCGTTCAGCAGCTCTTGAGCTGAGGTCTTTCGGACTCGCTCTTGACAAACTCTGGCGGCCAATGCGTATTGGCGTCGTGCCAATGCGTATTAGCAAACGTGTAACTGCGGTTGAGGTCGCCAAGGTGGCCGGGGTCTCACAGCCCACGGTCTCCCTGATCCTCTCCCAAAACCCCAAGGCGCGCGTTGCTGCGGAAACCCGCGCGCGCGTGCTCAAGGTCGCCGAAGAGCTCGGCTACCGGCCCAATCGCCTCGCCCAGGGATTAGTCCGCCGCCGCTCGTTTGCGCTCGGCATCATCGTGCCCGGATTCGCCAACCCGGTCAACTCCGAGATCATATCCGGCGCCGAACGCGTTGCTGCCCAGGCCGGCTACGCAGTGCTGCTTTGCGAGACCGGCGAGATCAGCGCCAGCCACCACCTCAAGGCGCTCAGCGACCGCCAGATCGACGGTGTCATCGTCGCCGGCATCAGCGACAGCGAGCTGTCGGCGGCGGATCTGCGCCGGCTCAACGTGGTGCTGGTGAATCAAGAGTCGACGCAGTTGCCGAGTGTGCGTGATGACTCCTTGAAGGCCGGTGCCCTGGCCGCGGAGCATCTGCTCGGACTCGGACACACGCGCATCGCGTTCATTGGCCCCGTCTCGAATGTCTCAGCGTTCCGGCTTCGTGAGCGCGGATTTGCCAAGCGTCTTCGCGAAGAGCAGATCGAGCCATCGAGTGACTACTGGCAGCGCGCTGAACCAACGGTTGCTGGTGGTCTTGCCGCCATGAAGGAACTGCTGGCACTCGGTGAGCGGCCTACGGCGGTGTTCTGCGCAAACGACCTGATCGCCATTGGCGCGCACAAGGCGTGCGCCAAGGCGGGCGTGTCATTGCCCGCCGATCTGTCGATTCTCGGCTGCGACGACATAGAGCTTGGTGAGCTCGTGACTCCAGAACTCTCGACGATTCATACGCCAAAGCGCGAGCTCGGTGCGCGTGCGGTTCGCATGCTGCTTCGACAGCTCGAGTCCGAGGGCAAGGACGTTCCGGCGTCGAATCCACTGCCGGTAAAGCTCGTCCAGCGCGGAACCACGGCGCGACCGGCGGAGCGATAGAAATGCGACGCACGCTCGTAAAGCTTTCCGCGCTGTCGTGCGTGCTCGTTGCAGTTGGATATGTGGGCTTGTTCATGGCCGCGCCGTCACCGGCGTCTGCGTGGGCGCCGATTTCGCTGGCTGTCGGTGCAAATGGGCTGATCATGTCGCTCATGGCACTCGGCGCAGTGCGACATGACACTATGCCGCGGGCGCTTGCCATCACGTTCGTCGGGTTGTTCGTGCTATGTGCCGGGGCGTTTGTCGTCGCGCTGTTGATGCCCGCGCAGGAAGGGGCCGGCGGACCATTGCTGCTTGGGTTGCCCGTGCGCACCGCGATCGTGCTGTACGCCGTCGGTGTGATTCCGATTGGCGTGTTGCCGTTCGCGTATGCATTCACGTTCGAGTCGTCGACGCTGAGCGAAGAAGACCTCGCGCGCGTTCGCGCGGCGCGTGCCGAGTCCGCGCAGACCCGGGAGGCAGCGTGATCGTCGCGATTGCGATTGTCTACTTCCTGATTGTCGCGATGATTGCAACGTGGGCCACGCGTCGCACGCGCAGTGCATCGGACTTCTTTGTGGCCGGTGCTGGCGTTGGTCTGTGGACGCTGGCGATTGCCAAGATGGCGGCGACGCTCTCGGGCTTCGCGTTCATTGGCGGACCGGGGCTGGTTTACACTATCGGCATCGGGGCGGTGTTCATCATCCTGCCCGGTGCGCTGAGCAATGCACTTGGTGCATGGGTGTTGGCGAAGCGCATGCGGTTGCTTGGCGAGGCGCGCGGCTTGTTCACGGTGCCGGATGCAATCGGCGCGCGGTATCGGTCGCCGCTCGCGCAGGGACTTGCTGCGACGGCCGTGCTCATCGCGGTGGTGGGGTACATCGCGACGAACCTGCTCGCGCTTGGTCTGGTGATCGATTCGATCTTCGGCACCGGGTTGTCTGTCGGGATCTGGATCGGCACCGCGGTGATCCTCACGTATTCGGTGGCGGGCGGAATTCTCGCCGGCATCTACACCGATGTCTTTCAGGGTACTGTGATGGCCCTCGCGAGCGCGGTGGTGTTCGCGTTTGCGCTGAAGTCGGGCGGCGGGATGTCGCAGATCTCGCACACGGTGATGGCGGCGGATGCGACGTTCCTTGGTCCGTGGGGGCGCATCGGTCCGATGGCGGCGATCTCGTTCTTCTTTGTCTTCGGCGTGGGATCGCTGGGTCAGCCGCATGTGGTGCACAAGTTCTACATGTTGCGCGATCCGCGGCAGCTGAAGTGGTATCCGCTGCTGATGACAATCGCGCTTGCGGTGACGCAGCTGTTGTACGTGGGTGTCGGTGTTGCGATGCGCGGGCTCGTGTCGAGTGGCGCGATGCCAGCGTTGGCGAAAGCCGACCAAGCGACACCGCAATTCCTGCTGCACTACACGCCGACGATCGTGGCCGGCCTCGTGTTCTCCGGTGTGGCGGCGGCAATCATGGCGACGGTGAACTCGTTCATGAGCGTGGGCTCGGCGGCACTCACGCATGACATGCCGATTGCGTTCGGCACGCGCGTGTCGGATGAGCTGCGCTGGGGACGTATCACCACCGTGGTGCTGGCACTGGTTGCAGCCGGTGTCGCACAGGTGTCGGGGACGCTCGTGGCGTTCCTCGGAATTTTTGGTTGGGGCTTGTTCGGTTCGACGATTGTTCCGTCGCTGGCGATCGGATTGAACTGGGAAGGCGCAACGCGCGCCGGAGCGATTGCCTCGATCGCTACGGGGCTGGGCATCACGCTCATCGGTGAAACGCTGGCCTACTTCAAGTTTTACGCACTTCCCGCCGGCATCTCCGTGTCGGCGTTCGCACTTGTGAGCTCGCTGCTCGTGTTCTTCGGCGTGTCATGGCTCACGAGGAAAACGGCCGCCGGCGCGATCGACCGGGACATCGCGATCGTAATGGCGGCATGAAGGTGCGGATTCCTCGACTCCGCGCTTTGCGCTTCGCTCGGAATGACACACACCACTCTGGAGACGGGACAATGTTGAGACAGATCATGACGCGGGCCGCTGCGCTTGTAGGCCTTGCGATGCTGACCGCAGTGAGCGCATCCGCGCAGACGTCCGGCCGCATTGCCGGACGTGTGACGGACACGCAGGGTGCCGGCGTTGCGAGCGCACAGCTCATCGCGTCGCCGTCGGGCGTAACGGCAGTCTCCGGCGATGACGGCCGATTCGTGTTGCGCAGCGTGCCGGCCGGTGCGGTGACGGTGCGCATCTATCGATTCGGCTATACGCGGAAGACGGTGGAGAATGTCACCGTCACCGCGGGGCGCGACGTCGAAATGAACGTTCAGCTTGCAGCGGCAAGCGTGCAGCTCGGGGGCGTGGTGACATCAGCATCGCGCCGCGTCGAGAAAATCACTGACGCGCCGGCGACGATCACCCGGCTCGAAGAACCGCAGATCCAGAACACCATCGGCAACTCGTTTGCGAGCGCGCTGAAGGAAGTAAAGGGACTCGAGTTCATCCAGACCGGCATTCTCTCGACGGCGGTGAACGCGCGAGGCTTCAACTCATCGTTCAACAATCGCATGCTGCAACTCGAGGATGGCCGCATTGCGGTCCTGGCGGAGAGTGCGCTGCCGGTCGGGTCGCTGACGACGCTGTCGAAGATCGATCTCGCCGGTGTCGAGGTGCTGGTGGGTCCGGGCTCGGCGCTCTATGGACCTGATGCATCGAACGGCGCAATCACGCTCCAGTCGAAGGATCCGAAGCAGTATCCGGGTTGGGCGTTCGAGGCCGATGGCGGATCGCGCAGCTTCTATGACGTTCAGGGACGCTACGCAGCGGTGAGCGGAAAATTCGGATACAAGGTTGTCGGTGAGTACACGGCGGTTGACGAGTTCCCGAGTCCGGCGATTTATCCGAGCGTCACGACGGGTCGCCCGGACCTTGTGATCGCCGAGAAGGATGCCAACTGGCGCACGGACATCATTCGCGGAAGTGGGATGATGGCGTACTACCTCGACAACGGCAGCCGCCTCATGGCGACGCTCGGCGCGAGCAAGTTGAATGGCGTTGGCGCGACGAATGTGGGCCGCAACCAGCTGGCGAACTACGGGTATCGCGACGCGCAGGTGCAGTACACGGGCTCGCACTTGTTTGCGCAGGCGTACATGTCGCAGTCGGTCGCTGGCGGCACGTTCCAATTGAATGGCCTCGCGCAGAACTCCGTGCGCTTCCCGTCGATCAGCTACGACTCGGTGAAGGCGCTGTCGGCATTTCCTGGGGATGGTCGGCTGCAGGCGGCGGAAGTCCAGAACAATTTCTCCGTTGGCTCGATCATGCAGTCGGGAATCGCGGCGATCGACAACACGCACTTCACGTGGGGCGGCCAGATTCGCCGCGATCGCGTGAGTTCGTATGGCAAGTGGTTGAGCGATGGCGCCACGGGCACGCCGATTCTGATCACGCAGAAGGGTGTGTACGGACAGATGGAGTCGCCGCTGACGGACATGCTGCGCGTGGTGCTCGCGGGCCGATACGACAAGCATGACAAGTACGACTCGCAGTTCTCGCCGAAGGCGGGCCTCTTGTTCACGCCGATTGTCGACCAGACGTTCCGCGTGACATATAACCGCGCGTTCAAGTCGCCGAGCGTGCTGCAGACGGACTTCTATTTCCCGAACTTCCAGCCGTTCATCGGCGTGTTCGGTAATCTGGACGGCTTCGACATCAAGAACGCAGCGGGAACGACCGTCAACACGATCGATCCCATTCGCCCGGAAAAGAACACGACGTGGGAGTTGGGCTACAAGGGCGTGCTCGGACAGAAACTGTTCGTCGACGTCGTGGGTTACCAGTCGAAGTTCGACGGATTCATCAGCCCGCTGGTGGTGATCGCGAACCCATTGGCTGGTGCCGCGGCGACGAACGCGTACAACCACCGCACGGGCGCAAAGGTCACGGACAAGGCAGGCGGTCCGCAGGTTGCCCTGACGTACTTCAACGCCGGCCAAGCGACGATCAAGGGTATCGACGGAGGACTGAAGTTCTACTTCACCGACATGATCTCGGCGTCGACGAGCATCAGTGTCGTGAAGATCGACACGATTATCCGGAAGGCGACTGATCCTGCGGAAGCGACGGCGTTCAACAGCCCATCGGTGCGCGTGACGGGCGGAATGGATTTCAACAACGTCGTGAAGAACCTGATTGCCGGGTTTACGGCGCGCTACGTCGGGAAGTATGACTTCCGCTCTGGTGTGAACTACGGACTGATTCCGGCTTTCGGGACGATGGACATCAACGGCGCGTATACGCTGCCGGTGTCCGGTGCGAAGCTGATTTTCCAGGCGCAGAACCTCTTCTCGTGTGTTGGTGGCACGAGCACGCCGCCGACGCTTGGTATTGGTTCGGCGAACCGCGCGGTGTATACGGCGGGTCGCTCGTGCGGCTTTGGCCAGAAGCACCAGGAGATGATCAACGGAGCAGTGCTCGGCCCGATCGTGCTGGCCGGTCTGCGGTGGGAAGGGCGGTGACCCTCGTGAGTGGGGCAAACGCGCAGGTGGCCGGAGTGTCGAGACGCTCCGGCGCCTTGCGGGCGCTCGTGCAGCACCGGCATGCTGTGCCCTCGACTGCTCGGGAGCGGACGATGTTCTACACGCGCGGCTCGACGCTGCGGAGCACGATGGAGTTTCTTGAGCGCGAGCTATCCGCGACGGAGCTCGCGGAGGTACTCGGCCGGCTTGCACCGGATGAGCGCGCGTTGCTCGAGAGCGCGGGACTGACTGAGGACGTTCCATTCACGGTTGCGCTCAGCTTGTGGCGCAGTGCAGATCGTGTGCTGGGAGCGGTGCAACCCGATTGGCCGGAGCATGCGGGCGCGGAGTCGATTCGGGTGCGTGGAATGCAGTTATACAGTGGGCTCATTCAGAAGCCGACGCCGCTCGAATTTCTGGCCGGTCACATCTCGTTGTTCCAGCGGTACTACCGGCCGGGCAACATGATCGTGGCGGAGCGCACTACGGGACGGGCAACGGCGCGGCTTGTTGGCTTCGAGCCGGGCGATCAGTTGTTTTGCCGCCGGTTGACGGGCGGATGGCTCGCGGCAATTGAAATTGCTGGCGGGCGCGATGCGGACGTGACACATCCGCGCTGTGTGCTCGAGGGCGATCCGTTCTGCGAGTGGGATGTGAGGTGGAAATGAGGTGCGTGAGAAGCAGGTCCCTCGCTACGCTCAGGACGACACGTTTATGCCGATGATCACCGTCGGCGACATTGCGATGTACTACGAACAGCACGGCACCACAGGCGAGCCGATCCTGCTGATTCATGGGCTGGGATCGAGCACGGATGATTGGGAGCCGCAGGTGCTCGCGCTTCAGGGCACGCATCGCGTGTATGCGTACGATGTGCGTGGCCACGGGCGCACATCGAAGCCGGCGGGGCCGTACTCCATCAAGCAGTTCGCGGACGATGCGGCGCGGTTGATTCGCCAGCTTGGCATTGGCGCCCCGCACGTGATGGGCATTTCAATGGGCGGCATGATTGCGTTTCAGCTCGCGGCAGATCATCCGGAGCTCGTGAAGAGCATGATCATCGTGAACAGTGGGCCGGAGATGATCCTGCGCACGTGGAAGGAGAAGTTGGCGATTGCGCAGCGACGTTTCATCGTGCGCATGATGGGCATGCGGAAGTGGGGCGAGGTGCTCTCGACTCGTTTGCTGCCGAATCCAGCGCAAGGTGAGCTTCGCGCGACGTTCGTGGAGCGGTGGGCACGTAACGACAAGGAAGCGTACCTGCGCTCGCTCGCCGCGTTGGTTGGTTGGAGCGTGTCGGCGAAGCTTCCGTTCATTCAGTGTCCGGTGCTCGTCGTTGCGGCAGACCAGGACTACACGCCGGTGGCGTGGAAGCAGGAATACACGTCGAAAATGCCGAACGCATCGCTCGCCGTGATTCCGGATGCGCGACACATGATGACGGTGGAGTGTCCGGAGCCGTTTCACGACGTGATCATTCCGTTCCTGACGCCGCGTGAGGCCAGGGCATGAACGTTGGATCGCTCGTGTCGAGGCACGCGCGGTATCGCAGCGAACATGTAGCGTTGATCTGTGGCGACACGCGGCTGACGTGGGCGCAGCTCAATGCTCGTGTGAACAGGCTGGCGAATGCGCTGCTCGCCCTTGGACTTCGAAAGGGCGACAAGCTCGCGGTTGTGGTCCCGAATTGCGTGGAGGTACTGGAGACGTACTGGGCAGCAATTCGGCTTGGCGTTGTGCTCGTTCCCCTGAGTCCGTTGCTGCGGGGCAGCGCGTTGTCGGCGCTGCTGCGAGACTCGGATACCGTGGCCCTGGTCCTTGGCGATGGAATGGTGGACGACGTCGACCGCGTGCGCGGCGAATTGCTGGCGATCGCCGGCGATCGTTTCGTAAAGGTTGGTGGTCCGGGGCGCGCGGGATATCACGACTATGCGCAGCTGCTGGCATCGCAGAGTGACGTGTCGCCACCGCATGTCGAGATCCACGACGACGATCTCTTCAACATCATCTATAGCAGCGGCACGACGGGCACGCCGAAGGGCATCGTCCACACGCACTACATTCGCGCGAACTATTGCACGCATTTCGCGGCCTCCTGGCGAATGACGCCCGAGAGCGTGGTGCTGCATGCCGGCTCGCTCGTGTTCAATGGCGCGTTCTGTACGTTGATGCCGGCGCTTTACCTCGGCGCCACCTACGTGTTGCAGGCGCGATTCGACGCAGCGGAGTTCATTGAGACCGTGGCGCGCGAGAAGGTGACGCACGTGATGATGGTGCCGAGCCAGATCATCGCGGTGATGAATGCGCCGAATTTCTCGCTGGAGAAGTTGGCGAGCTTGCAGATGTTGGGCTCAGTTGGCGCGCCGCTGCATCGCGAGCACAAGGAGAAGCTCACGTCGGCACTGCCGGGCATTTTCTACGAATTGTACGGGCTCACCGAAGGTGTGATCACGATTCTCGACAAGAACGAGGTGGGGCGGAAGTCGTCGTCGGTCGGGAATTCGGAACCGTTTTTCGAGATGCGAATCGTGTTGGAGGATGGCCGCGATGCCCCGCCAGGAGAAGTGGGTGAGATTGTCGGGCGCAGTCCGTTCCTGATGACGGGTTATTACAAGCGGCCGGATCTGACTGAAGCTGCCGTTCGCGATGGCTGGATGTTTACTGGCGACATGGGCTATCTCGACGAGGATGGGTATTTGTATCTCGTCGACCGCAAGAAGGACTTGATCATTTCAGGCGGCGTGAATGTCTATCCGAAGGACATCGAGGAGGTTGTTGTGACGCATCCCGATGTGCTGGAGGTGGCGGTGTTTGGAATTCCGCACGACAAGTGGGGCGAGGCGCCGTTGGGTGCGGTGGTGTTGCGTGCTGGTGCTTCCGTGGATGCTGACGCTCTGCGTACGTGGGTGAATTCCAGGGTTGGCGCGCGCTACCAGCAGTTATGTCAGGTTGTGGTGTTGCCGGAGTTTCCGCGGAATGCGGCGGGCAAGACATTGAAGCGCGTAATGCGTGATGAGTACTGGAAGGGCCGGGAGGCCGTGATCTGAATGCAAAAGAAGCTTGAAGGAAAAGTTGCAATCGTGTCTGGCAGCGGCCGCGGGATTGGGCGTGCTGTCGCGCTGAAGCTGGCGAGTGAGGGTGCGGCGGTCGTTGTGAACGATCTCGAGGCGATGTTCGCTGACGAGACGGCGGCTGCGATTCGTGCAGCGGGCGGCAGGGCTACGGTCTGTGCGGGCAGTGTGACGGACACCGACTTCGGCGAGCGATTTGTAAAGGCGGCAATCGATGAATTCAACGGACTCGACATCATCGTCAACAA
>JBBQHJ010000019.1:0-28365 GCA_038323865.1 Gemmatimonadales bacterium | reverse complement strand
GGCCATCCATTGGAAGCTCGCCGAGTCCCTTGGCACCGAATGGTCCGTCTTCGTAGGGATTCTCGAGGATGTGAACGTCGAGCTCCGGCGTGTCGAGTGTTGTTGGAATGGTGTAGTTCGTGAGCGATGCATTGGCCATCGCGCCGTCGCGCATGACGACGTGCTCGAGAATTGCGTAGCCGATGCCCTGTGCGGTGCCGCCTTCGATCTGGCCTTTTGCGAGCGCCGGATGAATTGCTTTACCGATTTCGTGAATGACCGTGAACTTGATTGGCTTCACTTCATATGTGTCGGGATCAACTTCCACCTCGGCGACGTCACACCCCCAGCCGTACGTAGCGTAGGCGTCGCCGCTGTAGGTGTCGTCGTTCCATTGAATCCGCGAGGGCGGCTCGTGCTGCTTCGTGACCGAGAGCGCACCGTACTCCTTGAAATACTCGGCCGGTGTGAGGTTGCCGAGCTTCTCGCGCATTTCGATGGCGCAGCGTTGGAGAATCTTGCCGACGACCATGCACGTGCGCGATGCGACCGTTGGGCCGCTGTCGGGTACGCGCTGCGTGTCTGGCTGTGCGACCTCGATGTCTTCGTAGGGAATGTTCATCGAGTCGGCGACGATCTGTGCGTGCATGGTACGCGTACCCTGTCCGATCTCGGTGCTGGCGACGAGAATGCGCACGCCGCGCTCGGTGAGCTCGAGCGTCGCTTTCGATTCCAGGCGTAACTCGCCGCTGCCCGTGAAGCCGGCGCCATGATAGAAGAGTGCGAGTCCGATACCGCGGTTCGTTCCCTTGTACTCGCGACGCTTGCGATCGAAATCGGAGCGGCGCACGGCTTCGTCGAGCACTTGCAGCGCACTCGCGTCGCCGGTGAGTGTCTGGCCAGTGGCGGTCTTATCGCCTTCACGCAGCGCGTTGTGACGGCGGAACTCGACGGGATCGAGTCCGAGCTCATCGATGATGCGCTCCATGTGCGCTTCTACGGCGAAGAGCGTCTGCGGCGCACCGAATCCGCGGAATGCGCCGTTGGGTGGCGTGTTCGTGAACATTGCCTTGCCGCGAATGCGTGTGTTCTCACAGCGATACGGACCTGCAGCGTGGATGCCGCCGCGCGCGAGCACCACAGGACTCAGCGTGACGTATGCGCCGCCGTCGAGAATGAAGTCGATGTCCATCGCGGTGATGGTTCCGTCGCGCTTTACGCCGGTGCGATGACGGACAATGGATGGATGCCGCTTCGTTGTTGCTATCATGTCCTCGGTGCGATCGTAGATGATCTTCACCGGTCGTCCGGACTTGAGTGCAAGCAGCGTGGCGTGCCCCGCAAGCATCGACGGATATTCTTCCTTTCCGCCGAACCCGCCGCCTGTTTCGGTTTGCACAACGCGGACGTAAGTGTCCTTTCCGAGTAGCGACTTGAGTGCCTTGTGCACGTAGAACGGACACTGAATCGAACCGTGCACGGCGATGCCGCCATTCTCGGGTATGGCGATCACACCATTCGGCTCGATGTAGACGTGCTCCTGATGTCCTGTGCGATATTCGCCCTCGAGAATCAGATCCGCCTCGGCGAATCCAACGTCGAGATTCCCCTTGTCGATACCGAGCGTTTTCATGACGATCGTCGATTGCTCGGGATCGAAAATGGGCTCGTCGCGCTCGTAGGTGATGACGACATTCGCGGCGAGCAACTTCTCACGATCGTCATGCGCGAGCAGAACAATCGGCTCGGCGACGTGCTTGATGTCCCGCTCGACGAGGAACGGCTGGTCGTCGACGATGAGGGCGACGATGTTGTGGCCCGCCGCCGGGATGTCGCGATAGTCGACGATGGTGAAGCCGGTGGTGTCGAAATCGTACTGGATATTCGTGACGCGGCCGCTGGCTATTTCCGAGCGGATGGTGCGCCCATGGAGCATGCGGGGGAAAGTCAGGTCGTCGGCATACTTCGCGCTTCCAGTGGCTTTGCCGATGCCGTCTTTTCGTTTGACGCTGACACCAACCGCTGTCATTCCATCGACTCCGTGTGCGGGGAGCGAAATAGGCTATGCTGCCGGTACCGAGTCAACTGGTAATCCGATGGGATTCGCAAAGCGGTTGCGCCTCCGGCGCTCGGCCGCAGATAGCGCAGATGGAACGCAGATGTCGCTGATAGTGCCATGCATTGCCACGCCGGTTCTTGCACTAAAGCATCAAAACAGCTTGTAGACTCTTTAAATAGGATCGGAACTGCGAAGCTGCAGAGGAACGATCAGCGTTCATCTGCGTCCAATCTGCGCTATCTGCGTGCCGCGCCGAAGGCGCAACTGACGTTCCCGCAGTTCAACTCGAACATTACCTTCTCAGAATGCCTGATACCGAAGTCCGCCTCGCCTACCCGGATTGGGTGAATCAAGTCATCGACTGGGAAAAATCATACCAGTCCGACGACGAGAAGATGCGCCTCGCCATTGCTGTTTCACGCGAGAATGTCGAGCGCGAGACTGGCGGCCCATTCGGCGCAGCCATCTTTGAATCGCAGTCGGGGAAGCTCGTAGCCGTGGGAATGAATAGCGTCGTCCGCCTGAACAACTGCACGCTCCACGGCGAGATGGTCGCATTCATGATGGCGAACCAACGGCTCGGCTCGTTTACCCTCGCGGCGTCAGGCATGCCCGAACACGAACTCTTTACCTCCTGTGAGCCCTGCGCGATGTGTCTCGGCGCTACGCTCTGGAGTGGCGTGAAGCGGGTCGTGTATGGTGCAGGCCGAGAGGATGCGTCGAAGCTCAAGTTCGAAGAAGGGCCGGTGTTTCCGGCGTCATACAAGTACCTCGAGGATCGTGGCATCACGATCGTGCGCAACGTTCTCCGCCCGGAAGCCGCCGCGGTGATGGAGCGCTATCGCCAGAAGAGCGGCAAGATCTATAACGGATGACAATTCCAGACATTCGATCGAATAGCGATGTGCTGCGTTCAGCAAATCTCGCTTTTGCGGCGCGCTATCCTGGTGAAGCGGGCACGCGTCAGCCGGTGCACACTGTGTATGGCGGCGCGCAGTTGTTTCGTCCCGATGCGGCGCGCAAACTGGGCGACGTCGCACTCCGTGCGCTCGACGAATACGCGCCAAATGCCGAAGCACTCGGCAAGGCGCTCGGCATCAGCGAGCACACGGCGCTCTCGACGATCTACACGCGTCTGCGCGACAAGCTGACCCGCGAACCAGTCGAGGATTTCCGGATCGACTTCGAGGACGGCTATGGCAATCGTCCCGACGCGGAAGAGGATGGACATGCGCGCACGGTGGCCGAGTCACTGGCAGAAGGAATGCGCGACGGAACGTTGCCACCGTTCATCGGCATGCGTATCAAGCCGTTGAATGAGGAGCTGCGTCATCGTGCGACGCGTACGCTCGAGATTGTGTTCACCGAGCTCGTGAAGCGCGCAGGAAAGTTGCCGGAGAATTTCATCGTCACGATTCCGAAGATCGTGATTCTCGAACAGGTGGAGTTCTTCGTCTCTGAGCTGGAGCGTCTCGAGAAAAAGCTCAAGCTGCCCGAGGGCTCGCTGACGTTCGAAGTGATGGTGGAGACACCGCAGATCGTCATTGATTCCGATGGACGATCGTTGTTGCCGCGCATTCCGTCTGTCTCACGTGGACGGCTGACGGGTGCTCACTTCGGGACGTACGATTACACGGCGGGCGTGAATATCACAGCAGCGCACCAGCGCATGCGTCATCCGGCGTGTGATTTCGCGAAGCACTTCATGCAGGTGTCGCTCGCGGGCACGGGCGTGTGGCTGTCGGACGGATCGACAACAGTGATGCCAGTGCCTTTACATCGCGGTGAGAATCTTTCTGCTGATCAAGTCGCCGCGAATCGCGCGAGCGTGCATGCCGCGTGGAGGTTGCACTTCGACGACGTTACGCACTCGCTCGTGGGCGGATTCTATCAGGGCTGGGATCTGCACCCGGCGCAGCTCGTAACGCGCTATGCGGCGCTGTACGCGTTCTTCCTCGAGGGCATCGATGCGGCGGCGGCTCGTCTCTCGAACTTTGTGAGCAAAGCCGCACAGGCGACGCTCGTCGGCGATGTGTTCGACGATGCCGCAACCGGCCAGGGACTGCTCAACTTCTTCTTGAGAGGGATCAACTCGGGCGCCATCACCGAGGATGATGCAGTTGCGATGACCGGACTGTCAGTCGAGGAATTTCGGGGGAGATCGTTTGTGAAGATTCTGAAGAATCATCCGAAAGGCTGAACTGCGTGAAGAGCGGATTTTCACGGAGCTGACGGATACTACGGGGCATATGGGCGCCCATCTTTCACTACGGCATCAAAAGCATTCTTTGATGACTTTTTGAAAAGAGCGAAACTACGTCACTGCAGAGGAGCAGATCCGTTCAATCCGTTACATCCGTCCAATGTCTGTTGAGCGCCGGAGGCAAGACCGCTCTTCTGGCAGTGTGAAAGTGCAGATTCCTCGACTTCGCTCGGAATGACACGGCACTACGCTCGGAATGACACGGCACTACGCTCGGAATGACTCTTACGTCATCACCTCTTTCCGCAGCTGATCGAGAAACGCCAGCCAGCCCACACCATAGTCACCCATATCCGTCACACGCTGAAATCCGGAATGGGTGAATGTCAGTGCCGTGCCGCCGAGCCCATTCGGAAGTAGCTCGAAGCTGATGCGCTGATCCGGCACCTTCTCATCGCCGCGCCAATCCGGCCAGTCGAGTACCAGGAGCTCATCCGTCACCAGCTGCAGAATCTTTCGCGGCCCACCGATCACGTCGCGGCCATCGATCTTGTATTGCCAGCGCAACTCATACCGACCGCCGACATACGGTTCCACCACCACGTCCGTGCCGCCGAGCCAGCGAGCAATTCGCTCGGGCTCCAACATGGCGCGAAACACCACCGACGGTGGCGCATCAATGCGCACCGTATGCGTGATGATCGGATGGCGCTCGGTGAAGTCAGGCAGGTGAAGGCCATCGCCGCCGGCGAGATACGCCGCAAGATTCGACGTGGCGAGCCGCCAATGATCGTCGATCATTTCCTTCTGCCGAGGGACGCCGAGATCGCCGTCCACACGATGCTCAACGATCAGCCGCGCACCCGTGCTTCCTGTCGGGCGCACGCGAAGGTTGACCTCCGTAGGGACGCCCGAAAGCATCCACGTGAAGCCAATTGAATCCTCAGGCTGGTATTGCGTGACGGACTGGGTCGCCTCAGCGCGGGAAGGAGTGCCGAGTGTGTGCCGGCCCCAGAAGCGATAGCTTCCGCCGACGAGAGGAGTAACCTCTACGTGTTCGGCGAACCAACGTGAGAGCTGGTTGGGGTTTGTCAGTGTCTCGAAGACGCGTCCTGGTGGATCAGGGAAAGAGTGTTCCTGAGTGATGGTGAACGTCATCGTTCGCCTCTGGTAGATCAATTGTCCGACTGTAGAGTCGGTACGTCGTTGCACATACTACACGATTTCTCCTCTGCGTCGAGAAGCTTGCTGAAATCCGCACAAATTGTTGCAATCGCCAGATCGGCCGTCGAGCTCAGGGGAGCCGTGTTGTCATGCATGGGCCCAGTGCCTCCGCCCGCAGAGTCGGTGCATGCACTTGCAAGTACATCTGACGACACATGGCGCGTGTTACTCATGGCCGAGAGCTGTGCACTTCCGCTCGTGGACGCGTTGCGGCGTCATGGCGTGTTCGAACAACTCGGCGCGCGCGTAATCGCGGCGCTCACCGCGGCGCAGATCGAAGAGACTCAGCGCGTGATGGCGGCCAAGATTGTCATGCGCGAGCTCGATGACATCGCGAGCAGCGCATCGACGCGCGTGCTGGTGCTGAAGGGTGCCGTTCGGCTTGCCGGATCCACTGACGAACCGCCGATCGATTTGGGGGATATCGACGTCCTCGTCACGCCTGAGCAGGCAGCGCCGCTCTGGAGTACGCTCGTGGCTCACGGATGGACGCCGCATGCGGGCATCACGGCGACAGACGGACGAGATCTCGAGAGCAATCACTACGCGCCGCTGTATTCGCCGCTCCATGGCTTCGCGCTCGAAGTCCATGAGTCGCTCGAGTACGGCATGGGTGAGGACTTCGCACCGCGCATCGGCAGGCGGGCGCTCGCGGGATTTTCGTCGCTCGACCGTCCTGCGGGTGTCGCCAACATCCTGGCGTTGCTGAGTCATGCCGTCGTGAAGCACCCCTTCCGGCGCGGACATCTGCGCGATCTTGTGCTAATTGCCGGAGAGCTGCGCGCACTCTCTGTAGATGAGACACGAATCGTGCGTAGCGAGATTGCGAGTTCGTCGCATGCGCCCGAGCTCACTGCGATGCTGGAACAGTGTCTCGCCTTGCGCGACGCCCAGAAGTTGTTCGATACACCCGACACCCTCCGGCATGTCGCGCTGAAATACCTCACGACGCTCGGATATGGCGCGTGGCTCAATCGGATTCCCGGGCGCATTGCGTATTTGCACGCTGCGCTCGAGCGCCCGGAGATACGTCGCGATTTCTTTTCGTCGGAGCTGCGGCACCTTGCCGGTATCGGCGCAACGGGAACGTATTTCGACAGGCTGCGCGATCGGATACGCGTCCCGGTTGTTGGTTTTCTTGTGGGTTGGATCGGCCGACTCGCCTTTCAGGGCGGTCTCGTGGGGAGTGTCGCGCTGCTTGGCTGGAAGGTGCGCGGGGATGTACGAATGGTCCTCGATGGAATTGCCTCTTGTGGCCCATCGTCCAGCGACGCCACTTAATGTCGCGCCGGCGAGACCGGTGTTCTGTGAACTTTCTACGAGGTGATGATGACGAAGATCACTCGACGGAGCCTGGTCGCGCTGGTTGCGCTTCTGGCGACGGCGTGCATGAACTCGAGCACGCGCAGCGCGGGCGGATGGCGTGATGTTCAGACGCTCAGCGCGTGGCGTGGCTACAAGTCGCAGGACATTCCCAAGGGCTGGAAGGTCGTGGACGGGACGATCACCAAGGAAGGCGAAGCAGATGATCTCGTCTCGCGCGAGCAGTACGGCGACTTCGAGTTCTCGCTCGACTGGATGATCGCGCCGAAGGGCAACGCGGGCATTTTCTATCGTGCCACCGAGGAATACGACCACATCTATTGGAGTGGTCCCGAGTACCAGCTCCTCGATGATGCCGAGCATGCTGACGGCAAGAATCGGCTCACGTCAGGCGGCTCGGCCTATGGGCTCTATGCGCCGCCGGTTGGCGTGCTGCATCCGGCCGGTCAATGGAATTCCACGCGCATTCTCATTCGCGGCAATCACGTCGAGCACTGGCTCAATGACCAGAAGGTTGTTGAGTACGAGCTCAAGAGCGCTGACTGGGAAGCAAAGGTGAAGGCCAGCAAGTTCGGCGCATGGCCCAACTATGGTCGTGCAGCGCGCGGGCACATCGGCATCCAGGGCGATCACAACGGGCTGCTCACGTTGCGTCACATGAAGATTAGAGAGATCCGATGACCGCAATCCGCACGCGGCTCTCCGCGATGATGTTTCTCCAATACTTCATCTACGGATCGTGGCTCGTTACGCTTGGCACTTTTCTCGGAACGGTGCTGAGCGCCAACGGAAGACAGATTGGCTTTGCGTACATGATGCCGGCAATTGCGGCGATCATCTCGCCGTTCATCGTTGGCATGATTGCCGATCGCTTCTTCGCCACCGAGCGCATGCTCGCGTTTCTGCATCTCGTGGGCGCAGGGTTGCTCTACATGGCGACGACGCAAAGCACGTTCAATGGCTTCGCGCTGTACTTCATGCTCTACACGTTGTGCTACATGCCGACGCTCGCGCTCACGAATTCCCTCTCGTTCCACAACGTGAAGGATCCGGCACGTGACTTTCCGAGCATTCGTGTGCTTGGGACGATTGGCTTCATTGCGGTAGGATTGTTGATCGGCCAGATGAAGGCCGATGCGACGTCACTTCCACTGCGTATGGGCGCCGTTGCTTCGATCGCGATGGCGATCTACTCGCTCACGCTGCCGCATACGCCGCCGCAGGGCGCAGGACGTCCCTTCTCCGCGCGGGATGTGCTGGGACTCGATGCGCTCGAACTGCTCAAGGACCGTTCGTTTGCGATCTTTGTGCTCGGCTCGTTTTTGCTGTGCATTCCGCTTCAGTTCTACTACGCGTTCACGAATCCATTCCTGAACGAGATCGGCGTCGAAGGCGCAGCAGCCAAGATGACCTTCGGGCAGATGTCCGAGATCTTCTTCATGTTGCTCATGCCGTGGTTCCTCGTGCGGCTCGGCGTGAAGCGCATGCTGCTCATCGGCATGGCCGCGTGGACCGCGCGTTACCTCCTCTTCGCGCATGGCAACGCTCATTCCGGCATGTGGATGCTCTACCTTGGCATCCTGCTCCACGGGGTGTGCTACGACTTCTTCTTCGTGACGGGCCAGATCTATGTCGATCAGCAAGCCGACGTAAAGATCCGCGCCGCAGCGCAGGGCTTCATTGCACTCGTGACGCTTGGCGCGGGCCAGGCGATTGGCTCGTGGCTGTCAGGTGTGGTTGTCGATGCGAACATCGACACGAGCACCGTGCCGCCACATCACGATTGGTTTCACATCTGGCTCATTCCAGCAATTGGCGCATTCGCGGTGCTGCTGATTTTTGCAGCGCTCTTCAAACCCAAAGTCACGGTACCAGCGCAGTGAAAGATTGGCAGGTTCCGTTTCACATCATTCCGGCGCGGGCGCTCAGCGGGCGTCCGCGTTCGGTACCGGTTGCTGATCTGGAGTCACGCGATTGGTGGGCCGAGTTCGATTTGCCCGACTATGAGGCGCGATTGTTTCTCGTTGCACCTCTAACTTTGGCGACGTCCGATCACGTGCTTTGGGGCAATGAAGACACCAATCGTGTCGACGTCTGGTTGCACGGCGGCCAGCCAGTGCGCATCACGGCTGCCGTGGACGTGCGCAAGCTCGACTCCAAGTTCGGTGCAATGCTGCTGGTTTTTGTGAAATCTGCGGAAGCCGTGCTCGTACGCAGCGATGGGCTGGTCGTCGATGCGACGATCAGCGCATACTCCGGTGCGCTGCGCAATTCAGATGCGTGGAAGTACGCGAGCGACCCTGCGGCGTGGATTGCTGCGCAGAAGGCTGCTGGCGAGTCGCTGGAGTAAAGGCGGGAGGTACGGTGTCCCTCGCTGCGCTCAGGACGACAGCACGTAGTACGGCGCCCCTCGCTGCGCTCAGGACCACAGCGCGTAGATTGTCGCCCTGAGCGAAGCGAGGGGCAACGTACGTCAGCTCTTTACCGCTTCCAAAACCGCACGCATTTCTGACGCACTCGCCACTGAACGCTCGTACTCCGAACGCGGCAACGGTTTCTGCAGCGACACAGCTGATGGGCGATAGAGCATTTCGCTTTCGACCGTCGCCGCTGCGCGCACGTGCACCTCGCGCACACCAGACGCGCGCACAACCTCATGAACGTTCGAGGCGTTGATCGATCCACCGGCGAGAATCTCGATCCGCCCTGACGCCTGCGCGACGAGTTCCGCCAGTCGCGCTGCACCCTCAAGCGCCGTCGCCGCACCGCCCGACGTGAGCACACGATCAACCCCCAACTCGATCAACACCTCGAGCGCTGCATGCTGATCCTTCACATAGTCGAACGCCCGATGGAACGTGACATCCATCGCTCCGGCCTCGTCGATGAGCTTCGACAGCGCTCCAACATCCAGCTCAGCGTCGGGCGTGAGCGCGCCGAGCACGATGCCATCGACGTCCTGTTGGCGCGCACCGATGATGTCGCGACACATTACGTCGATCTCGTCCGGCGAGTAGTGAAAGTCACCGGTGCGTGGACGAATGAGCGCGAACACGGGGATATTCACGCGCTCCCACACCGCGCCAATCAGCCCGGCACTCGGTGTCACTCCACCTTGGAGCAGCTCACCACACAACTCGATGCGACCAGCGCCCCCGGCTTCTGCTGCGAGGGCGCTGTCGATTGCATCGACGCATGCTTCGACTAAAACCATAAAAGCAGATTCCTCGACTACGCTCGGAATGACACCCTGTGCGGATTCCGCGGATACCCTGTGCAGATTCCTCGACTACGCTCGGAATGACACCCTGTGCAGATTCCGCGGATACCCTGTGCAGATTCCTCGACTACGCTCGGAATGACCCCTGTTTTGGCGGCTTCCACGCACCACGCGCGACGGCGGGCACGAACTTGTCGAGGCCACGCGGCGGAAAATCGAGTGTCTTGCCTTCTTCCGCCGCCTTGTACGCCGTCATCAGCATCTGCACGACTTCGAGTCCGTCATCGAACGTCAGCCGCGGCGTCTCCTTCCCAAGGAAACAACGCACGAAGTGGCGGTCCTCGGCCTCATAGCCATACGCAACCGCTTCGTCGGCGACAACAGGCATCTGCCCCCTCTCGGCGTTCTGCTTCTCGACGAGATCCTCACCAGCGCGACCCTTCACTTCGCGACTGAAGAACAACTTCAGCCCGGCATCCAGTGTATTCCACGCCATCGAGTATTCGGGGCCGAGCAGTTCCGACGACAGACGAAGTCCCGCGCCAACATAGCTCCACGACGTCGATGCTTCGCCGAGTACCGTGTATCCGTCGCTCGTTTCAAATTCGATCGTGGTGCTCGCGAAGTCTTCACTAGGCGTCTTGCTGTAGTCGACGCCCTTCTGTGCCTTGCCGAGCCGCTTGATGTATTCAGGGCGCGTCCACTTGAGCGACGCAATGTGCGCGCTGATGCGCTTGGGCTGTACGGTGCTGAGCGGCTCACCGGGCTTTGTGAGGAGATGTCGCACCACAAGCGCGGAGTGACACATCATGTCGTTCAACACGCCGCCGCCTTGCAGCGCGCCATGCCAGAACCACGGCATGTGCGGACCACTATGCTCCTCCGCCGCGCGTGCCAGATAGGGACGACCAGTTGTCGCAGCGCCGCGCGCCCAGATCAACGCACGTCCTGTTTCAACTTGCGGAGCGAAGACCTGGTTCTCGAGGTAACCGTGCATCAGGCCGGCGCGCTTCACGAGCTTCGTGACTTCCTTTGCTTCGGCGACGTTGCGCGCGAGCGGCTTCTCACAGGCAATGCCTTTGAGAGTGCCGCGTCCGCGCTCCAGCGCATCCACGATCTCCTCGACATTCTCGATTCGCGCCTGATTCGGGCCGGTGAGCCAGATTGCATCGATGGCCGGATCAGCCACCATGTCGCCGATGGACTTGTACGGCTTTGCCGCGCCGACATCCATCTTGCGCGCATACTCGGCGGCGCCGGCAGCGTTCTTTGCATTCGGACTCCACACGCCGAGCACATCGCCGTCGCGCACGCCGCGCCAGCCGAGCATGTGGAATTTTGCGTTGAAGCCCGATCCAATAAAGCCGACGCCGAGTCTTTTCATGCCAGGAGTGGGAAGGTGCGGAGACGTTCCGTGCGGTGTGCGTGCAGCACCCTCTGGAGGGCGTCAGATAACATATTGGAACTCCGCGTCACCGGAAGCGATTGACTCACACTGGCCATTGCACCAACCCTCACGAGATCCACATGCCAACCAAGCAGATCATCGCAGTCTTCGGAGCCACTGGAGCACAGGGAGGTGGGCTCGTGCGCGCGATCGCGGCCGATCCCAATGGTCCATTCACTGCGCGCGCCATCACGCGCAATCCGGATTCGGAGAAGGCGCGGGCACTGGTGGCGATGGGAGTCGAAGTCGTCGCCGGCGACACGGACGACCCCTCAACGCTGCTTCCAGCGCTGAACGGTGCCTACGGCGCATTCTGCGTCACGAACTTCTGGGAGCATCTCTCCGCGGAGCGAGAGGGGGCGCAGGCAGCGGCCATTGCGCGCGCAACCAAGGAGGCGGGCGTGAAGCACGCGGTGTGGTCCACACTCGAGGACGTCCGCAAATGGGTGCCGCTCGACGATGATCGGCTGCCGACCCTCTACGGAAAGTACAAGTGTCCCCACTTCGACTCGAAGGGAGCAATGGACACAGTGTTCACCAATGAAGGCGCGCCGACGAGCTTTCTACGCGCCGCCTTCTACTGGGAGAACTTCATCTATTTCGGTATGGGGCCGCGCGCAGGCGACGATGGCAACCTCGTTCTCGCACTGCCGCTCGGCGGGGCAAAGCTTCCGGGCATCGCGGCCGAAGACATTGGCGGCTGCGCCCTTGGCATCTTCCGCGAGGGACCGTCAACAGCGGGAACGTACGTTGGCATTGCGGGCGAATCGCTGAGTGGTGCCGACATGGCGGCGAAGATGGGTCGCGCCCTGGGACGTACCGTCAACTTCTACGACGTCCCCTTCGACGCGTTCCGCGCACTCGGTTTCCCCGGCGCCGAAGACCTTGGCAACATGTTCCAGTTTCAGGCAATGCTGGGTGACGAGTTCCAGCGCAGTCGCGACGCGAAGCGCTCGAAAGAGCTCAATCCTGCGCTGCTGGACTTTGATGGCTGGCTCTCGCAGAACGCTTCAAAGATCCCGGTGGGGTGAGCGTGGTCAGCTTCATTTCTGACGCGCGCTCTTCAAGCTCGCATCGTATTCCTCGTAGCTCACGCCGAGCTTCTTTGTCGCAGCGGGCGGACATCCCTGCCAATTAGGATTGAACACATTTCCCATGTAGTTCACATCCTGCCAGCCCATGGCCGACGAGTAGAACGCGCTCGCCACAGCATTTCTTACACGCTCAAAAGCAGACTGGCCACGACGAAACTCCGGTTTCGAGCGCTTCCCTTGCCCGACATCATCGAGCAACTCTGTGCGCTGCGTATCGCTCGCCGAGATGAAGTCCTTGCCGAAGCGACGCTTCATCTCCTCGTCGATCCACGCCAACGCGCCATGCATCTGCACCTTGTTGTTCTCGCTCGTATCCTTCTCGGCGAGAATGAAGTCCATGAACTCCGGTGCCTTGGCATCCGTCGCGCTGCCGGAGTGTTCGTCTTTCGGGATGATGATGTCGGCGAGCATGCGCACGGTCTTCCATTCATGCGCGTTGAAGAACTTCGTCGCGTATGGTGCGGTGCTGTTCGACTCAGCGAGCGCGGCGATGTGTGCTGTTGCACGCTCGATGTGTTTTGGTGACCACTCGAGCATACCAGCTAGAGGTGCAACGCCAAGCACTTTCAGGGCGTCACGACGGTTGATGTCGCTCACAATGCACCTACCTTGCGCTGCTGCGCGATGTAGTCCGATGTACGCCACGCGAGCGCGAGGATCGTCCACGTTGGATTCTTGTCGGCCTGCGTGACGAACGGTCCGCCGTCGGTGACGAAGAGATTCTTGCAGTCGTGCGCCTGGCAATTCGAGTTGAGCACCGATGTCTGGGCTTCCTTGCCCATCTGCACGCAACCGAGTTCGTGAATGATCGAACCACCCGCGGCGATGCCGTAGTTCTGTTCCTTCGTCGGCATTGGGGACCAGACCTCACCACCCATTTCGGCGATGAGTGAACGGAAGGTCTCCTGCATGTGCTTCACCTGATTGAACTCGTGATCGGTGAACTTCCAGTGGAAACGAAGTACTGGAATTCCCCACTGATCCACGACCGTTGGATCGAGCTCGCAGTACGAGTCGGCATTCGGAAGCATCTCGCCACGACCGCTGAAGCCAATCGTCGCGCCATAGTATTTGCGATACTGCTCCTTAAGCGACTTCCCGTATCCGCCGCCACCGGGATAGCTGTTGATGTTGCCCATGAAGCCCAGTCCCGGCGACCCGAGTCCGCCCCACACTTCGATGTGATAGCCGCGCGGGAAATCGAGCTTCTTGTTGTCGAGCCACCATGGCATGTACACGTGCATGCCGCCGACGCCGTCTTCGTTGTGCGGCACGTGATCGGCCATGGAGGGAATGAATCCGGCGACGTCGGTGCCGGTCGTATCCGTGAGGCCCTTGCCGACCGCGCCGGTAGAATTGCCGAGTCCCTGCGGAAATTGCGTGGACTTGGAGTTGAGAAGAATGCGCGCCGATTCGCACGCGCTCGCGGCGAGCACGACGACCTTCGCCCTCACGTGCTTGTCCGTGTTCGTCGTCTTGTCGATGTACGCGACGCCCGTTGCGAGACCGTCCTTACCGACCGTGACCTCGCGCGCCATCGCGTGTGTGATGAGTGTGAGCTTCCCTGTCTTGAGTGCCGGCGCGATGAGCACGTCGGGGCTCGAGAAGTTTGCCTTCACCTGGCAGCCGCGATTGCACTGGCCGCAGTAGTGGCAGGCTTGGCGCCCGTTAATTGGCTTGGTGATGACCGATAGGCGCGACGGAATGCAGGTGACGCCCATTTTGTCGCTCGCCTTTTTTACGAGCAGCTCATAACAGCGTGGGCGCGGCGGCGCGTGGAAGCGGCCGTCGGGATGATTGCGCAGTCCCTCGTTGGAACCGAACACGCCGATCAAGTCGTCGATTTTATCGTAGTATGGTGCGACGTCGTCGTAGGAGATCGGCCAGTCTTCGGCGAGGCCGTCCCTGGACTTACCTTTGAAGTCGTCCGGCCCAAAGCGCAACGAGATGCGGCCCCAATGATTCGTGCGTCCGCCGAGCATGCGTCCGCGCCACCAGCGGAAGTTGGAGCCCGGCGCCGACGTGTATGGCTCGCCTTCGATGTCCCAGCCGCCGTCGCAGGCGTCGAACTCTCCGAACGGTCTGGTGCGATTCGAAGAACCTCGTCGCGGAGACGCGTATGAGGGAACCATCATCTTTGAATCCTTCGACGCGAACCATTCACCGCCTGCTTCGAGCATCACGACTTTGGCGCCTGCTTTTGTCAGGACATGTGCGGCCATTCCTCCGCCAGCGCCTGACCCGATGATTGCTACGTCGTAGACATCTTCTAGCATTTCTCTCTACTCGGGGACAGAGTCGTTAACAGAATGCACAGACACGGCGGCACAACTACTGGACAGGGCGGATTTCAGGCGGAACTGCTCGCACTCCAGGAAAGGATCCGCCCTGTCCGTTGTTGTTCCGCCGTGTCTTTGCTTTCAGTTTCAGCTTCTTTCAAAACTCCAACTGCTTCAGGTACTGAAAGGATGCGTGCGCGGACATCAACGGATCTTTCGGCGGCGAGTCGTGCTCGACGAACACATGCCGAGCCTTCCCGGCAGCAAAGATTTTTCCGAAGTCGATCGTCCCTGCGCCGACATCCACCATCTTCCTCTCGGGCGCCGCGGTTGCATCCTTCGCATGGAACAGCGCAAACCGTCCGGGAAAGCGCTTGATCAGATCCAATGGATCCGCACCGCCCTTCACCACCCAATAGATATCCATTTCGAAGTCGACGGCCTTTGGGTCGGTGCCCTTGAGCAGCAACTCCAGTCCATTGGTTCCATCAAACGGGACGAACTCGATGTCGTGGTTGTGATACGCGAAGCGCAAACCCGACGACTGCGCCATGGTGCCGAGCTGGTTGAAGCGATCGGCCGTGCGCTTCCAATCATCAGGCGTGGTCCGCGCCGAGTTGGGAAGTGAAGCGACGGTCACCCACGAGTGGCCGATCTCGTTCGCCTGGTCGAGCGTTTCCTTCCACGCCGTGTCGTCCTTGGGGAGACCAACGTGCGTCGACGGAGACGTCAACTTGTTCGCAGCCAGAGACGCACGCACCAGCGAGGGCGTTCGATTGAAGTAGCCCGCAAACTCCACCTCGCGATAGCCAATCTTTGCGATCTCAGCGAGCGTGCCCTCGAAATCCTTGCTCATCAACGAGCGAACGGTGTAGAGCTGAATGCCGATTCGATCGAGCTTCGTCTCGGACGTGAACAGCGACGAAAGAACCCGCGGGCGGCCCGACAATACGCCGAGTCCGGCGCCCATGGAAAGGAGGAAATGGCGGCGGCTTGTCATGCGCCGAATCTGCCCCGTATCACGAGCGGTCGGAAGTGCGAGCGCGTGCGGGTTGCTTGTCGTATCTTGAGTCCATGGCGACCACCTCTCATGCCCACTCGGCGGTCGGCGGCTCCGGCCGCGTGACTGCGATCGCCGGATCCCTGATCGGATCCGAAATTCTCAAGATTGCCGCAGACGTCCGCGCGCTGGTCGCCGGCGGCCGCGAAATCTGCAATCTCACGGTCGGCGACTTCAGTCCGACCGAATTCCGGATTCCCGAGGTGCTCGAGCAGGGCATCGTGGACTCACTGCGCCGCGGCGAAACGAATTACCCGCCGTCCGACGGAATTCCGGCGCTCCGCGAAGCGGTGCGCGGACTCTACCAGCGCCAACTAGGCTTCACGCCCGAGCTTGCCTCGGTCATTGTCACCGCGGGTTCACGTCCCGGCATCTACGCGACGTACACCACGCTCGTGGAGCCTGGCGATAAGGTTGTCTATCCGACGCCGTCGTGGAACAACAATCACTACGTCCATCTGGCTGACGCCGAGGGCGTGCCGGTGGCGTGTGATGCGTCGTCGAATTTTCTGCCGACGCGCGAGTCACTCGAGACCGCGGTGCGAGGTGCGCGATTGTTGGCGCTCTGCTCGCCGCTGAATCCATCGGGCACGATGTTCAGCGAAGCCGAGCTGCGCTCGATTTGCGAGATGGTTGTCGAGGAGAATGCGCGCCGGGGACCGGAGGAGCGTCCGCTGTTCCTGATGTACGACCAGGTGTATTGGGCGCTGACGTTTGGCGGCTCGAAGCATGTCCATCCCATCGCCGTGTGTCCCGATGTTGCGCCGTACACTGTGTATATCGACGGCATCTCGAAGGCCTTTGCGGCAACGGGCGTACGTGTCGGCTGGATTGTGGCGCCGCCCGATGTGGCGGGGGCGATGAGCAGCGTGCTCGGGCACATCGGCGCGTGGGCGCCAAAGGCAGAACAGGCCGCAGTGGCGTCATTACTGATGGATGATGTCGCGATGGAGTCGTACTGTACGGCCATGGTGGCCGGACTTCAGCAGCGACTCGACCTGCTTCACGATGGACTTGGTTCGATGGCAGGCGTCGAAGTCATCGCGCCACAGGGGGCCATCTATCTCAGCGCAAAGTTCGCGTTGCGGGGACGGGCGACTCCCAAGGGCGCGACGCTCAACACCGATGATGATGTGCGGGGATATCTGTTGAACGAAGCGGGCATCGCGATCGTGCCGTTCGCCGCGTTTGGTGTCGAGGCGGATAGTGGGTGGTATCGTCTTTCGGTGGGAGCTGTGTCGCCGGAGCAGATTGCGCGCATGCTGCCCAGACTCGCCTCGGCGATCTCAAGTCTGAGTTAGCTCGTCATTCCGAGCGCAGTCGAGGAATCTGCACGTTAACGCCACGAGAACTTCGTTTGCGCCTTCGGCGCGGCCGCAGATGGCGCAGATTTCCGCAGATGAACGCCGATGGCTCCTCTGCAACTGCGCAGTTCCGCTTTCATCATAAGTAATCACGAATGCGTTGATGCTTTGGTGAAAGGATCGGCGCGACGACGTTCCGAAGTATCTGCGTTCATCTGCGCTACATCTGCGCCCATCTGCGCGCAGCGCCGGAGGCGCAACCGCCCTTGATGGAATAAAAGCCTACGAAGCCAGGTCCAGCCTATTGGACTTCAACAGGGGCTTCGTTGCACATGACAGATCACGATGACATCGACCGCCGCGGCTTTCTGAGCTGCATGGCGTGGGCGGGAACGGGCGTTCTCTGGAGTGTGAGTGGCGGAATTCCGCACTTCGCCTAGTTGATACACAGGACCAAGCCGACGTTGCTGCCGATCGCGGGCTCCTTACTGAAACCCCAATCGGCACCGTGATGTCACGCCTTGCGCGTGCACGAGAAAAACTCGCCGCGCTGCTGCGAGGCGCCGTTCGCGACGCCGAGGAGGTCGGATGACCGACGACCTCCCAACACTTGGCGACGTACTCAGCGACGCCCTTCCCAAACACACGGCGCCGGATTCTCGTGCTGATGTTCGGTGCAGGTTACGGAGCGAACCCGCTCCATCGCATTCGCGCCGACATCAACGAGCGCGAATCGATGACAGTGGCCGTACCAGCGCCGCACTCGTGTATGGCCGCCGACTGCACAAGATCGATCTCTTCATCTGGCCCACTACCGCACCCGATGCGTCGACGTCGAAGTCATCGTATCGCGGATTCTCCGTGGTGCACTGGACCACAAACCGCCTTGCGTATTGGGCCGTCTCCGATGTCGCGGCAACCGATCTGTCGGAATTCACCAATCAGTACCGCGTCAACCTCGACACTGAAGGCAGCAAGCCCTACCCCTGAGGCCCGCGCCTCCGGATATTGGCGCAGTGCTCACGCTCATTGGTATTCTCATCGTCGTCGTCGGATTCGCGCTCAGGGTGAATCCGTTGCTCGTGGTCACCATTGCCGGCATTGCCACCGGCCTCGCGAGTGGACTGGGATTCGTCGACGTCATCTCGGCATTCGGCAAGGCCTTCACCGAAAGCCGCTACATCGCGATCGTGTGGATGCTGCTTCCGGTGATCGGCCTGCTCGAGCACGCGGGACTCAAGGAGCAGGCACGCGCCGTCATTGCGCGCATCCCTGCCGCAACGACCGGCCGAGTGCTCTCGATGTATTTCGTGGTTCGCCAGCTCTCCGCGGCGCTTGGGCTCACATCACTCGGTGGACAAGCGCAGATGGTGCGACCGCTCGTAGCGCCGATGGCGGAAGGTGCCGCTGAATCGCGGTTCGGTGAACTACCGCTCGCGACACGCCATCGCATTCGCGCTTACGCAGCTGCGACAGACAACATCGCCTACTTCTTTGGCGAAGACATCTTCATCGCAATCGGCTCGATCCTGCTCATCAAGGGATTCCTCGAGCAGAATGGAATTCACGTGGAGCCGGCGCAGCTCGCAGTGTGGGCCGTTCCCCCGGCGATTGCGGCGTTCGTCATTCACAACGTGCGGTTGGTGCTGCTTGATCGGTGGTTGCTAAGGGCGGGAGGTGCAGATTCCTCGACTTCGCTCGGAATGACACGCGGCAGTGTCATTCCGAGCGAGCGAAGCGCAGTCGAGGAATCTGCACCTTGATCACTCTCGAGTGGCTCTACCTGCTCATGGGCGCACTCGCGCTCGGTGTCGCGATCGTGAACCTGCGCGACCCATCGAACCCCAAGCGTTACAACAACACGCTCTTCTGGGGTCTCTACGCCGCCACCTTTTTTCTCGGCTCGCGCATTCCGCATTTCGCGAGCGGATGCATCGTGATCGTGATGGTGCTCGTGGCATCGATTGGAAAGCTGGGGCAGGGACAAGCGCCGGACGATCACGCTCAGCGCGAGGCGAGTGCGAAACGACTCGGCAATCGGCTATTCATTCCGGCATTGACGATTCCGGTCGTCACGCTCGCAGGGACGTTTCTGCTCAAGGGTTCGCCGTATGTCGACCAGAAGCAGGTGACGTTGATTTCGCTCGGCATTGCGACTGTCACCGCACTGGTTGTGTCGATCCTCATGCTGGGGAGAGGTGCAGATTCCTCGACTTCGCTCGGAATGACACACTCTTCGCTCGGAATGACATACTCTTCGCTCGGAATGACACACTCTTCGCTCGGAATGACACACTCTTCGCTCGGAATGACACACTCTTCGCTCGGAATGACCCCGTCGCTCAGTGTCTCCCAGAGTATCATCCAAGCGCGAAGGCTCTGGGATTCCGTGGGATGGGCCGCGATTCTTCCGCAAATGCTCGCAGCACTCGGCGCACTGTTCGCGACGGCGGGCGTTGGGAAAGTCGTGGCCACGCTCGCCGAGCGGTATCTGCCAATTGGAACACCCTTCGCGGCCGTGGTGACGTACACTGTCGGCATGGCGCTCTTTACCATGATCATGGGCAACGCATTCGCCGCGTTCCCTGTGATGACGGCCGGCATCGGCCTACCGCTCATTTACACGCGCTTCGGGGGCAACATTGCCGTCATGGGTGCCGTCGGCATGCTCGCTGGATTCTGCGGCACGCTCATGACACCGATGGCGGCGAACTTCAACATCGTTCCCGTTGCACTGCTCGAACTTCCGGATGAATACGCGGTCATCAAGGCACAACTGCCCACGGCCATTCTCTTGTTGATCGCGAACACACTCATCATGTACTTCTTCGTGTATCGCCACTGATGCCGACGCACGTGCTCACTTCGGACATTGGCTCGCGCTTTGCGCAGCTCGCACTGTCGCACGTGGAGCGCGAGTATCCGAACAAGCTCGATCATGTGATGAACGGACCAGACGACGGCCGCTCACCTCGCGCGCTGCATCCGATTTTCTACGGCAGCTTCGACTGGCACTCGTGTGTGCATGGCTATTGGCTGCTCGCGACACTCTTGCGGAAGTATCAGGACATTCCCGAGGCCGCGGCAATACACGCACTTTTTGATCGACAACTGACTCACGCAAACGTCGACGCCGAGGTTGCGTACCTCGCCGAACCAAATCGAGCGGGATTCGAGCGGCCGTACGGCTGGGCATGGGCGCTGATGTTGTCGGCGGAATTGTCCCGGCACAGCTCCACTGACGGGCAGCGTTGGACGGAGATGTTGCAGCCGCTCGCCAAGGTGTTCGTCAATCGGTTCACTGCGTTTCTCCCCAAGGCGACATACCCGATTCGCGTCGGTACGCATTTCAACAGTGCGTTCGCCATTGCGCTCGCACTCGAATACGCCGACGCCATGAAGGACAAGCGCTTCGGTCGCTTGCTTCGCGGCCGCGCCATCGCGTGGTATTCGCCCGATGCCGACTGTCAGGCGTGGGAGCCCAGTGGCGATGACTTTCTTTCGCCAGCGCTCATCGAAGCAGAATGCATGCGCCGCTCGCTCGATGCTGATTTATTTGGCGCATGGCTCGAACGCTTTCTACCGCGCATCTCGGCGCGTCATCCGGAAACACTGTTCATGCCCGCCACTGTTTCCGATCGCAGCGACGGCAAGATCGCGCATCTCGATGGCCTGAACCTCAGCCGCGCATGGTGTTGGCGGTCGATTGCACGCTCGTGGGGTGATGACGATCCGCGTCGTGCCATCGTGATCGATGCGACAGCGCGTCATCTCGACGCGAGCCTCCCGCATGTAACGGGTGACTACATGGGCGAGCATTGGCTCGCCACCTTCGCACTGCTGGCACTGTCGGCGTGATCTCACGCTGGAGTCTCGCTCTTCGCTCCGTGCTCCGCGCGCCCACCGTCATCGAGCACCAGCTTCCACACCTCCTCGTGCTCGGCGACGTCGGTAGTCGCGGCGCATCGCCAGTGGAGGCGGAGCATACGGTGCGGCTTGCGCATCGGATGCTGAGTGGACTTGGACGTCTGCGTCGCATCAACGTGAATCACTGGCGCGTGACATGTCTTTATCGCAGCGTGAGCGAGTGTCTCGTCCTGCGTGAGCTCGGTTATCCGGCGCGCGTTCTCATCGGAGCGCGGGCTGATGAACAGTCAGGATCGATTGCCGCGCATGCTTGGGTGGAGTGCGATGGCGTCACGTGTGCGTCAACGCGAGGTGAGGAGCAGTACGAAATCCTTAGCGCGTCGAGCGCGATGACGGCAGTGCAATGACTGAGCGCGTCGCGTTATTGCAGTCTGGGGAGCTGATTCTCGAGGTTGCAGATGAATGCATTCCTTTCGTGCAGCCCTGGATTCCGCTTAATGCGGAAGAAGCAGGTCCCTCGCTTCGCTCAGGACGACAGAGTTTCGTGGCTGCCATCCCTTCGCTGCGCTCAGGACGACAGATCACCAGTCGCCCTGAGGCCACGAGCCGAAGGGCACGTACCTCGAGCGATCCTCTGCTTTTTCTCACTACCGTCACAGCGTTCGCCGTCGACGGTGATGTTGAACTCCGTGGTACGTCCGCATCACATGCAACGATTCATCTCGACGAGCAGAACGCCGAGCTGTCCGTTGATGTGAACGATGTCGCGTCGGCCAACGACGTGTATTCCATGCTCACGCTCAGCGCAGCATTCCTGCTCGGTCGGCTCAAGCAAGCGTTGATGCACGCCGGCGCAGTTGTGGATCCCGATGGGCACGCATGGCTTCTCGTTGGAGATTCACACGCCGGAAAGACGAGCACGGTCGTGTCGCTCGTGAACATCGGCTGGTCGTATCTCGCCGACGACCAAGTTGTCGTATCGCGCGCTGAATCGGGTGAAGTGATGGTGGAAGGCTGGCCGCGCGTTGCGCACCTCGACGAGGGATACAACTCGCGCAGCATTACCGGCACGCGCGCCGCCGTTGATCTTCGCCAACAACACGGCGCGCGACTGATGCGCTCCGCGCCACTCGGCGGGGTGCTCCTGCCCGAAGTTCGTGCGGAGCAACCAACCCACGCAGCGCCGGCGCATGCGGCGTCGGCGTTTGGCGCGCTCGTTCGTCAATCGCCCTGGTTGATGGCCGATGCGAAAGCGGCACCCGCCATTGCGAGCCTGCTCACCTCAGTTGCCGCTACGCGACCACACGTCCTCACGCTCGGCACAGATGGCTATGCGCGCGGCGAGGTTATCGCGGCGAGTCTGGATCAGGCATTTCGAGCAGCTTCTTTGTCGCGAGGCTCGTGAGCATCTCGTCCACAGCCGCTGTTGCCGTCGTCTCGTCGATTTCGAAGAGCTCGAGTACGCGCTTGATCGCACCGTCGCGCCCTGCTCCTGCCTCGAGCGCGCGATAGATCGCCGCTGCTGTTTCGTTGAGGCGATAGTAGCGCTTCGAGTTGAGATTCAGCAGCACGGTCTCGTCGCCGAGGTGTGCTGAGAGGACTTCAGATGGTGGCTTCAGCTTGGAGTCGTCGCGTTCCATGGATGTGTAGGATACGCGGTGAGCCAATCGAGCTTGCCCGTTGCCCGGGCGCAGCGCAAACAGGGAAAGCGATCCGTTTCAGACGTTCGCGCGCTCACTCGCGTGAGTTGCGTGACCGATGCATCGAACGATGCGATCGCTTGTGCTAACGCTGTCGTGTGCAGATCCGCGACGATTTCCGATGTATTGAAGCCATAGTCGCTCAGCTGGCAGCATGTCGCCATTCGTCCCCATGCGTCGACGTACAGCGTCTTGCGCTGCATGGTATTGCATGCGCCGGCGAGGTCGTCGTCGGGGAACCCGAAGTCACGCATGATGTGTACGTGCTCGCGCGACTCGCGTGCCATGTCGTCGAGCTCACCGGCTACGGCGTCCCATTCGTCGAGCGTGAGATCTGTCTCGCGCGCGGCACTGGCGGAGACTGGCTGCGGGAGAATGAAATGCAGCTCGTGCGCGCCAATGGCCTCGGATAGATCCGCTGCTTCGCGGAGTTGGTTGCGCGTGCGACGGTCAATGACGAGCGAAAGATGCGTTGGCACGTCGCGACTCGTCAGCAGACCTACGCCCATGAGCACGCGTTCAAAGCTGCCTCGCCCGCGTTCTTCGTCATGGACGTCGCGCGTTGCGCCGGAGAGGCTCAGTCGCACCGCGTTTGGCTTGCACCGTTCGATGTGTGGCAGTGCGCGTGCGAGGTGCCAGCCGTTGCTGACAAAGCGATATGCGTGATTGCCCGCAGCAAAGCGATCGACGAGGCGACCGAAGTCTGCGTGGAGCAGAGGCTCGCCACCGGTAAGACTCACGGCCACGGACGGGTAGATCGCTGTTGCCTGATCGAGGATTGACGAGATCAGGTCGAACGAAAGCGACTGAACGGTGGTGACGTCGTCACGAATGCAGTGCGGACAGCGGAGGTTGCAGTGCTGCGTGAGGGCGAAGCCGAGCTGGATGTGCGCTTCGCCCTGTGCAGTCATCAGCGTGTGTAATCGAGCACTGTTCGGGTAAAGCCCGCGCCGTAGCCAACGAAAATTGCGCGTTGGCGGTTGAGGGCGAGTACGCCGTCTGTAGCAACCACATCGGCATTGGCAATGGCCACGAGCCGCGTTCCATCCCAGTGCAGCCGCGTTCCGTCGAACGAGGCGAACCAGACATCGTTCGGGCCCGTGCCGTCCACGCTGTAGAAATTGACATTCGTGGGATCCAGGTAGGCCGTGGTCGGCGACATGCTCGTCCAATTGGTGCCGTCGAAGTGCATGATCAAGCCCTTTCCCGCCGCCCAGATATCAGATGAGGAGCTTCCCCAAATGGAGTTGACGACATTATTCGCGGTGTTGGCAGTACCGGTGTTCACGGTACTCCATGAGCTACCGTTGAAGTGACGGAGATAGCCCTGGCCTGTAGAACCGCCACCGCCGCCGATGTAGACATCGCTCGCATTCAGTGCCCACACTGACGAGATGAACCTTCCATTCGGCAACCCGGTGTTCACGGGATTCCAGGTGGCGCCATTGAAGCGATAGAGCAGCGTGTCCTGACCGCCGGCGTAGACATCGGTGGCCGACAAGCCAAACATCGCATAGAAGTCGACAGGCGACGCGCTGGTCGGGTTGTTGACCGTGGTACTCTGTGTCCACGAGGTGCCGTTGTACGTGAGCACGACGCCGGAGTAGCCGACGGCAATCACATTGCTCGGTGACGAGCCCCATACGGACGACAAGGTCGACAGCACTGGCGTTGCTTGCGGTGACCATGAGCTGCCGTTGTAATGCTGCACGTCACCGTCGGAGCCGGTGGCGAAGATATCGCTTGCACTCGTCCCCCAGACGTGCGTGAGATATCCACCGCTCGCCGACGCGGTGGACGTCACACGCAACACGCCAACTTCATCTGGCATGGTGGTGGAGATGGCCACCGAGAACGTGAACGTGGTCTGCCCGTTCGCATTGAAGGTCCACGCGCGCGAATTCGACGTCGCGCCGGAGGCCAGGAACGCGGACGAAAGTCCGTTGCCCTGCGAGTAGAGATAGAACGGCTGCGCAGCCGAGGTGAACGTTCCAGTGCCATCCGCATTGGCGATGGTGACGCCATTGGACGGCTGCTGAATGAAGAAGACCTTGACTCCGGGATTTCCGGGCGTGGCACTCGCGGCATCGACGGTTCCCATTGGCCACACCGTCTGGTTTTTTACCGTGATGGTGGCGGTCCAGGATGTCGGCGTCGTCGGATTGTCGAACACCGCCGTGCCGGCGAGCGTGATGTACGTGTGCTGTCCGCCGAGGATGATGTCCGCCGCGATGCCGCCCGGTAGGGCGGGCGTGTCGTCGCATGCGATGGTACCGCTCCGCGTATTCGCGGTGCAGTACAGCGTGGCGACGATGTGCTCCGGTGTCGATACGAGTGGCGCGATGACAACAGCGGGAGCTGTGTTGTCGGAGCAGGCAGACAGTGCCGCACAGGCGGCAAGTGCGACCCACTGCAGGGTACTGCGATGCGTCATGGGATTACCGACTGGTTTCCTCCGACGCTACCGCCGGTCTGGAGTGTGAGGTTCTTGAGCTTTGGGAGCTCGGTGACGGACGGCGCGATCCAGGCCTTACGCATAGAGCTGGCGTCGCGAACGGCCGAGGATGGCGTGCTCGTCTGGTCGGGTAGAGACATGTTCTTAAGATCCCTGCGATACATTGGAAGTAGTCACCGCTCGTATTTACGAGGGTACGACTTCGGAGCTGGTTGCACAACGGCAAGCAAGATACATGCGCTGCGCCACATAAACGTCTGAGTATCGCCAAGTGTCCATCTCTCGCGCAATTGCCCGGCTGGTCCTGCTATCGTGCGGCATTGTCGTTGGCCTGACCGGCTGCGGCGGTGGCGGCGTCACCGATGCTGGTCCTACCCCGCAAATCGTCGGACGGCTCGAGCGTGGGAGCACGGTGCAAGTGCTGATGAAGGGGGTATCGAGCCCCTCATCGCCGGCCTCGTCCATAAGCATCAATCCAGCGACCGCTGGCACGGTCAGCGGCAGCACAATCCTGTTTCTGCAAGCCGGCTCTGCCACGATTACCGCGTCGCGCGACGGTAACACCGGCAGCGTGTCGATCACGGTCGGCGCACCGCCGACCCTCTACTTCGACGCGATCAATCAAGGCAATCGCGACATTTACAGCTCGGCGCTTGATGGCCTGGATCGAGTGCAATGGACAACAAACGCGTTCGATGATCAGGAGCCAACGGTCGCCAAGGGGCAGCTCGTCTTTACGAGCTCACGCAACGGCAACTTCGACCTGTATGCGATCACGCTGACATCAGGCGCGAACACGGAGCGCCGACTCACGACGGCCGTGACGAGCGAGACGCAGCCTTCGCTGAGCCCCGACGCCACTCGGCTCGTGTTCGCGAATGACGTTACGGGGCTTTCGCGACTCTGGATTGGTGCGGCCGATGCAACCGGCGCCGGTGCGCTGACGCCTGCGACGTTTGGCGCAGGTGCGAGCATTGAAGTAGCGGCAAAGTGGTCGACGGCGGGCGATAGGCTCGTCTTCGCTTCGACGGCGAATGGGCGCACAAACTTATTCACGATGGCGCCGACTTCCGGGGCGAATCCCGCGGCTGTTGTGGCGAGCACTGCGCAGGCGACGGATGTGGAACCCGCGTGGAGTCCGGATGGCAACCGGATTGTCTTTGCGTCGACACGCGCGGGTGGTACGTCGTTGTTCACCGTAGACGTGCGTGACAACAAGGTGACGCAACTGACGTCCGGCAGCACCGATGGTCAGCCGGTGTGGTTGGCTGATGGGCGGATCGTGTTTACGCGATTCAGCGGTTCGAATGGCGCGTTGTTCTGGATTGATCCGGACATTGCAACGCCAGTCGCGGTGGCAATCGCATTGCCCTACACGAGCTCACAGCATGCGACGAGCGTGCGCTAAGCGTGTCATTCCGAGCGGAGTCGAGGAATCTGCACCCGGGGTCATTCCGAGCGGAGTCGAGGAATCTGCACCTCCCGCCTTTCGAACCTCATTTGCGCCTTCGGCGCGCACACGGATTTCGCGGATTTGAACGGATGACGCGGATCGCTCTTCTGCATTGAAGCAGTTCCGCTCTCAACAGACGCTTCCAAAATGCTTTTGCTTGCTGCAGTGAGAGATTCGATGCGTCAGGTCTGATCACGACGCCGCGCCAATCCGCCCCAGCTCAGCGTCCAGTGAAACGCCTTGCTCACGGGCCCTGAGAGCACGGAATCGTGGTACACGCGCATAAAGCGGAAGAGTGCATCGACGCCGCGCATGACCCACATCAACACACCGAGCACCGCGATGGCCACCAGCCACACGGGGAACACGATGATGAAGAAGAGAATGATGAACGGCAGCAGTATGATCGGCGCGATCGGGAGCAGCGCGATCTGAGCCATACGTCCACCTCCAGTGGAAAACGGGACCGCTCCGAAATATAGGGGGTATCCCCCATAATTCGGAGCGGACGCATCATCCGTGCAGTCGCGGATCCGGCTTGACGGTAAATTGTTGCGTCAGCGTCTTGCCGTTCGCGGACAGCTTCGCCGTGAACGTCCCGGTCACACCCTCCGGTGGTGCGTCGAACACACCATCCGCGGGAGCACCGCGACGCGCGGGCAGTGGATTCCACACCACCCGATGCAAGCCGGCCACCGCACTGAACGGTTCGGGTATGGCCTGCCACAATGGCGACGTATTGGGAATGCCACCGCGACCACCGCGACCGCCGCGTCCGCCTTGAGTCGGCACCGCACCCGGATCTGTCGACCACGTCTGCATCACACGTCCCTGTACGTCGAGCACCTCGAGCGTCACCGGAGTTGTTGCCGGTGACTTGAGATAGAAATCGATGAACGCCCCATTCGGTGGATTCGGTGCCTGCGGCTCGTCCTTCTGAAGTGGCGTGCCGTTATCGCTGCCCTGCACGTACGCGATCGCATCGGCGGGTTTGAAGAGATGGACGTCTTCATTCAGTATGGATGCAGTGCACTGGCGCAACGCACTGATGTCGTCAATCACCCAGATGCCACGACCATGCGTGCCGATCACGAGATCAGTATCGTGGAACTGGAAGTCGCGCACTGATGTCACCGGCAGATTCAACTGAAGCGGCTGCCAGCTGTCGCCGTCGTCCATCGAGACGAACGCTCCACGCTCAGTGCCGGCAACGAGGAATCCGCGCTTGATCGGGTCTTCCTTCACGACATGCACATATACGCCCACCGGCAGACCATTCGTGATCTTCTGCCAACTCTTCCCCATGTCACGCGTTCGATAGATGTAGGGATCGAAATCCTGGAGTTGATGCCGATCAATGCTCGCGTATGCGGCGTTCACGTCGAAGTGCGAGGCTTCTATCGTCGTCACACGACTCCACGGCGTAATCGCGGCGGGCGTCACGTTCTGCCAGCTCTTTCCATCATCTGGCGTAAGGTGGATCAATCCGTCATCGGTGCCGAGCCAGATGAGCGGCGCACGGACTGGTGAGGGAGAAACGGCGTAGATCACACCGAGCTTTCCGTTGCGATCCACCTGATTCGCGGCGGTTGCGTCAAGCGTCGCCGGCACCACGACGGTGGAACGCGTCAGGTCAGGGCTGATCTTCGTCCACGTCTTCGCAGCGTCCGTTGTCTTGTAGAGGAACTGACTCGCGTA
>JBBQHJ010000018.1:0-29878 GCA_038323865.1 Gemmatimonadales bacterium | reverse complement strand
ATGGTATCGATGCGGTGCGCGAGTACCACAAGCGCAAGCACGCCGAGTCGCTAGAGATTTTCGCGTCGCTCACGCCGGAACAACTTCAGGCGAAATGCATGACGCCCGCCGGCACGCCGATCACCACGTGGAAGTGGCTGCGCGCAATGGTCGAGCACGAAGCACATCACCGCGGGCAGTTGTACCTGATGCTGCGATTACGCGGCGTGGGCATTCAACCGATGTACGGGCTCACCGAAGAAGAGGTGCTCGCGCGATCTGTGTCAGCGCCATAAACGATTAGCTGTCGAGCGCTTCCTCGAACAGTGCCGTCAGGTCGATCGTCAACGGCTCGACCGCGTTGGGCGTGATGAACGTGATCGACGAATCGTGCACACTTGGACGCTCGTCTGCTGGCTGCCACCGTTCGATCATTCGCGACGGCGGATCGACGATCCAATACTCCACCAGCATTCGTTGATAGAGTTGGCGCTTGCGCACTCTATCGATGCGGCCGGAGCTCGGTGAAAGTACTTCGCAGACGAGGAAGATCTTCTCGATTTCGTCCGTTGTTCGCGGACAGCGACCGTTCACCGGTGCGACGACGAAGATGTCCGGTTGCACGAGCGTGTGGGGGTCGGGTTCAACTTCCCCGGGGCCGGCCAACGCGTAGCCAATACCTTGCTGACGTGCGAATCGGTTGAGCACTTCCTGAAGCACAAACCCAACCCGCTGATGCATCAGTGAGGGGCCGGGGCTCACGATGAGATCTCCGTCGATGACCTCGAATCGCTTGCCGGGTTCTTCGGGGAGGGCGCGAACTTCGTCCGCCGTCCAGCGATGACGCTCGGTAACAGGCATGCCCATAGTGTGCTCGGCTCGGCGTTGTGAATGCAAGAGTGCATCGCACATTATCGCCGAGCCGGGCCGTGACTATATCACCATTTTACGGCGCTAGATATGAATCGCGCGCCCGAGCACTGCCAAGGCAGCTTCCTTCGTGACCTCGGACAACGTCGGATGCGCGTGGACCGTTACGGCGATGTCTTCCGACGAACCGCGATACTCGAACGCCAGCACTACTTCGGCGATGAGCTCCGACACATTCGGCCCAACCATGTGAGCACCGAGTAGCTCGTCGGTTTTCGCGTCGGCGATGAATTTCACAAAGCCGGTGGTGTCGCCCGATGTGCGCGCGCGACCATTCGCCGAGAAGGGGAACTTGCCCGTCTTGTATTCGCGACCGGAGGCCTTCACTTCGTGCTCGGCCAAACCAACGCTCGCGATTTCCGGCCAGGTGTAAACCACGGACGGAATCGAGCGGTAGTGCATGTACACTTTCTTGCCGGCGATGACCTCGGCGGCAATGACGCCTTCTTCTTCGGCTTTGTGCGCGAGCAACTTGCCGCCGATGCAATCACCGATCGCAAAGACGTTGGGCAGATTGGTGCGGAGCTGGTCGTCGACAATGATCTCGCCGCGCTTGCCGACATTGAGGCCGAGCGCCTGCGCGTCGATGCCGGTGAGTGATGATTTGCGTCCGACGGAGACGAGGACGTAGTCGGCTTCGAGGGTTTCTGTTGCGCCGTCCTTCTCGACGTCAACGAAGACGGTGTTTCCGTCGCGCTTGGCGCCGGTGACCTTCGCGCCGGTGCGCAACTCCAATCCCTGCTTCCTGAACACCTTCGTGCACTCGGTGATGACGTCGGCATCCATGCCGGGCAGGACGGTCGGTGCGAGCTCAACGACGGTCACGTTGGCACCGAGCCGGCGCCAGACGGAGCCGAGTTCGAGTCCGATGACGCCGCCGCCGATGACGATGAGGTGCTTGGGGACTTCGGGGATGGTGAGGGCGCCGACGTTCGAGAGGATTCGTTCCTCGTCGAATTTCAGGAAGGGGAGCTCGATTGGTACGGAGCCCGTTGCAATGATGACGTGTTTTGCCTGGTAGGGTGTGATGTTGTTGTCGGGGGGGCCCCCCGCGACCTCGACCACATTGCCCGCCTTCAGCGTGCCGCGTCCCTTCGCCCACGTGATCTTGTTCTTCCGGAACAGAAACTCGATGCCCTTGGTGTTCTGCGCGACCACCTCGTCCTTGCGCTTGAGCATCCGCGTCACGTCGATCGAGATGTCGGCTATCCCGATGCCGTGATCCGCCGCGTGCATCCTCATGAATTCGAAATGCTCACTCGAACTCAGCAGCGCCTTTGACGGAATGCAGCCAACGTTGACGCACGTGCCACCAAGCGTCTTGTCCATCTCGACGCAGACGGTGTTGAAACCAAGTTGCGCGGCACGAATGGCTGCGACGTACCCGCCGGGCCCGCCCCCGAGGACGAGCACATCAGCGGAAATCATGTTGTCAGGCATGCGTGGAATCTAAAACGAGGCGCGAGGTGCGCCTCACTAGTCCACCAGCATCGCCGCCGGATCTTCCATCAGCTCCTTGATGCGCACAAGGAACAGCACGGCCTGCTGACCATCAATGATCCGGTGATCGTACGACAACGCGACGTACATCATGGGACGAATCACCACCTGACCATTTACGGCGATGGGTCGATCCTGCGTCTTGTGCAGACCAAGAATCGCGACCTGCGGGAAGTTGATGATCGGCGTCGACACGAGTGAGCCGAACACGCCGCCATTCGTGATGGTGAACGTGCCGCCGGTGAGATCTTCCATTGCCAGCTTGCCTTCGCGCGCCTTCTTCGCAAGCGCGCCGATGTCGCGTGAGACATCGAGCATTCCCTTACGATCTGCGTCCTTCACGTTCGGGACAACGAGCCCCGCCTCGGACGCGACGGCAATGCCCATGTTCACATAGTGCTTGTAGACGACCGAGTCGCCATCGATCTGCGCATTGACGACGGGGAACGCCTTGAGCGCCATCGACGTGGCTTTCACGAAGAAGGGCATGAAGCTGAGCTTGACGCCGTGCTCCTTCTCGACCTTCTCCTTCAACCGTTCGCGTACCGCGCTCACGGTCGACATGTCAATCTCATTGAACGTCGTGAGATGCGCCGTGGAGTGATGCGAGAGCAGCAGGTTCTCGGCGATGCGCTTGCGGCGCGTGGTCATCTTTTCGCGCGTCTCACGCTCGCCGATCTGCGGCGCCATGGGGCGCGGGGCAGTCGGCGCCGGTGTCATTCCGAGCGGAGCCGCAGGCGGAGTCGAGGAATCTGCACCTCCCGTTTTTCCGATCTGCTCAATTACATCCGGCTTGCTGACAACACCACCGCGACCCGTGCCCTGAACCTTGGATAGGTCGATGTTCTGCTCGGCCGCTATACGCTGCGCAGCTGGAGAGGCCTTAGGTGCAGATTCCTCGGCTGCGCTCGGAATGACAGCAGGTGCGCTCGGAATGACACTAGGAGCGGGAGCAGAAGCCCCCTCCGTCAGCTCACCAAGCAGCTGGTCGACCTTCACGACGTCGCCTTCCTTCACCGCATGCTTCGAAAGCACCCCCGCACTCAGCGCGGGCACTTCCACGGTGATCTTGTCCGTCTCGAGCTCGACAAGCGTGTCGCCGGCCGCAACGGCCTCGCCCTCCTGCTTTACCCAACGAGACACGGTGGCTTCGACGATTGATTCGCCGAGCGGAGGAACCTTGATGGCTGTCATGTGCGCGTCGGATTACATAGCATTCCGCGAGCAATATAACTCTTGGAACGAGGGGCATGCGAGCACTCACGATTTTGGCGCACGGCGGTCTGGAACAGGTCGAGTTTCGCGACGATCTGCCCACGCCCACGCTCGCCAAACCGACCGACGTGCTCATCCGCGTCAAGGCGGCCGGCATCAACCACCTCGATCTCTTTCAGGTCGCTGGGCTGCCCGGCATCACCATCACGCCGCCCTGGATACTCGGCACCGACGGTTGCGGCGTCATCGAGCAAGTCGGCGCTGACGTCACGCACGTGAAGCCCGGCGATCTCGTGGTCGTCAATCCGGGCATCAGCGATCGCACCTGCGAATACTGCCTCCGCGGCGAGCAACCGCTCTGCATCAGATACGGCATCCTTGGCGAGCACCTCCCCGGGTTCATGGCCGAGTGGATCGTCGTGCCGGGCACGAACGTCATGAGCGTTCCTCCGGAGACGGACGTCACCATCGCGGCCGCCTTCACACTTGCGACACTCACGGCGTATCGCATGATCGTCTCGCGCGCGCAGGTGAAAGCCGGTGAGCGCGTGCTCATCTGGGGCATCGGCGGCGGAGTCGCCATTGCGTGCCTGCAAATCGCCAAGTTGCTCGGCGCACATGTGACGGTCACATCAGGCAGCGACGCCAAGCTCGAACGCGCTCGCGCGCTCGGGGCTGACGACACGATCAACTATCGCAATGCCGATGTCGGTCGCGAGATGCGCGCGCGAACATCGAAGAAAGGCGCCGACGTCGTCATCGACTCCGTTGGCGAAGCGACATGGGCGCAATCACTCGGCGCGCTCGGACGACAGGGTCGTCTCGTCACCTGCGGTGGAACGTCGGGGTCAATGGTGACGACCGACATTCGCCGCCTCTTCTGGAACCAGTGGAGTATCATGGGTTCCACGATGGGCAACGACGCGGAATTCCACGCAATCGTCGAACACTTTCGCGCGGGCCGCCTAACACCGCCGATCGATTCTGTTCACACCCTCGAGCGCGGGCGCGACGCGTTTGCGCGACTGGAATCGGCAGAACAGTTTGGCAAGGTTGTCGTGACCATTTAGGTCCTCCACGGTCGTTCCTTTAGATGACGCAACCCCAATCCACGCCCGACGCACTCTTCATCGCTTTTCAATCCGCGCTGGCGGGACGCTATTCCATCGACCGCGAGCTCGGTCGAGGAGGAATGGGCGTTGTCTATCTCGCGCGTGAGGTGCATCTCGACCGGCTCGTGGCCATCAAGCTGCTGCCTCCCGAGAAGTCACAGCTTCCAGCGTTGCGCGACAGCTTTCTTCGTGAAGCGCGACTCGCAGCAAAGCTGTCACATCCGAACATCATCCCGATTCACGCGGTGGACGAAGCCGGTGGTTTCGTCTACTACGTCATGGCGTTCGTTGACGGAGAGACGCTCGCGCAACGCGTGCGCAGCCGAGGACCGCTGTCAGCGTCGGAAGGTACGCGCGTCTTGCGCGAAGTCGCCTGGGCGCTTGGCTACGCGCACGGGCAAGGGCTCGTACATCGCGACGTAAAGCCCGACAACATCCTGCTCGAGGCATCGTCGGGACGCGCACTCGTGGCGGACTTTGGAATTGCCGCAGCCGTCGGCGATGAAAGCGGAACCGGTGTCAGCGGAACACCTGAGTTCATGAGCCCGGAGCAAGCGCTCGGCACAGCCGTCGATGCGCGTTCCGATCTCTACGCCGTTGGCGCCACCGCGTACTTCGCATTCTCGGGGCGCTTTCCATTTGAAGGTCGCAACGCCACGGAAGTGCTCGCGAAGCAAGTGACTGAACAGCCGGCACCGCTGGGATCACTCGGTGTTGCTGTGCCGAGGAAGTTGGGGCTGCTCATCGATCGCTGCCTGGCGAAGGATCCGTCGGACCGACCGCCAACGGCGGATGATCTCGCGGAGCAACTCGGCGTTGCCATGGAGCAGCGACGTGAATTGCCAGCGGCGTTGCGTGCATTCGTTCGTCGCAATGGACGTATGGATGGCGGTGGCACGTTGCTGTACGCGGCTGGCCTCCTCGCGACGTCCATCGGAATATCCGCCGCCTTTGGCGTGGGGCAGGGTTTCGCCGCGTTCGTCGCGGGCGTTGTCATCGGGCCTGCCGCATTTGCCGTGAACGCCGCTCGACGACTGGCGCGACTCGGGTTTGCACATGGAGATCTACCACCGGCATTTCGCGCCGAGCTCGAGAACTCGCGGGAAGAACGCGCAGTGGAGCGCGGGCTGGGGCGCTCGTTCGTCGAGCATGTCATGGCGCGAGTGGCATCAATCGCGGGCTCGTACAGCGCCATCGCCCTCCCACTTGTCGCGGTCTCCCTGCCATTCAGCCGGCTGCACGATACGGCTATGCTCGCGCTTCCTGTCACCCTCTTTACCACGGGAATCGCGGCTGTGTCGGCCATGGGATACCTGGGCGTCGTGCAGATGCGCCGAGATGTCGACACAGAGTTCTGGTCATTCCTGTGGCAGGGCAAGCTCGGCATCGCCGCGTTCCGGATCGCCAGGCGGCTTCGCGGTCAATCATCCGTCCACGCCGCCATGACGCATCGTGCCACGGAGTTGTCGCTAGGAATGGCTGCCGAGCAATTGTTCGATGCGCTCCCGAAGGAATTGCGGCAGTCGATTGGCAATCTTCCGGCGCTGCTCGCGCGGCTCCAGCGCGATGCGCAGGCGCTCCGTGCGAGACACGATGAGCTGCACGAGGCGCTCACGCATGCGGGCGCGCACGCGACGTCAGAAGACTACGAGGCGCTGCGCGAAGAACGCACGCTGGTGCATGACAAGCTTGGCGATGCCGTGGGAGCCCTCGAGACGATTCGCCTCAACTTGCTACGGCTGCACGCGGGATCCGGCACGGTTGAGGGACTGACGACGCACATCAACATTGCCGCAGAAGTGTCCGAGGAAGTTGAACGATTGATTGCGGCACGCGGTGAAGTCGAAGCGCATTTGCGCTTTCCGCGCCGAACTGAGCCAACACCGGTCTGATCATGGAGCGAGAACGGACGGCATCGCGCAGCGCGGGTCCGGCGTACGGTGCCTCCGCTGCCTCGCAGCATCCGGCGCCGGTCGAACACGGAAGCGTGACAGCGGCAGTGGTGCCACAGCGCAGAAGTCTACTTGCCACCATTGCGCGGGTGATACGCAATGCAGCCATCGCGGTGGCGATCATGACGGCGGTGCCATTTTCAATTGTCGCCGTGCGTGGCGACAGGGTGTGGGGCAATGGCAACATCGGAGCAAATACGCGCGCACGTAGCGTGGTGTCGGAACGCTCGCGATCGTTGATGCTGGCGACGGATGCGTCGATTACACCGCTACAAGCGGGTCTTGCGTTCACTTCCCTTCTCGAGAAGCGCGACGCGCCTCCTGGGTTCACGATGATCGAGCCGGCCACCCGGCCTCCACATGTGTGGAATCAGCTCGAGATCGCGCCGGACATGTTTCCAGGAGCGCGGCCCAACACGTTCATCGGACCAAATCCGGTGGGCATCCTGGAGGCCGCACACAAGGGGTTCTCGCCGAAGGAAACAGCGTATCTCAAGGCGCTGGCGACAGCAGATGCGTGGAAGGCATTCGACCGCATCGCGCGCGCGCCCAAGGTCGATTTCGTCGGCGGATTCATTCGCACACCGCTTGCTCCCGATGCGCGTGCCTACTCGTATCCCATTCCCAGCTTCAAGGGCGTGCGTGACATGGCATACGCGTCCGTGTCGCGTGCCGCATGGCATTTGTCGAACGGAAACAAGGACTCGGCCGAAGCGGCGCTGCGTTCCACGATCTCGGTGGGCTTTGCCCTGATCGATAACGGCACGACGCTGATGGACGAGTTGATCGGCAATGTGGTCGTGAGCATCGGGCGTGATGGGCTCCAGCGCTTCTATGCAGTGACAGGCGATCCGCGCGTCACCAGCCCGACGGTACTGGCGCCGCCAAAGGGAGCGTTGGACAACATGCCGGCAAAGGCACGCGAGCATCTGTCCGTCGACCAGGTGCGCGCGAAGCTGCTGCAACGTCTCAACGACACGAAGCTGCCGCCCGGCGAGCGGTTCGAGACGATTCGCATGCTGTCGCTGTCATCGTGCACGAATGTGCGCGAGTTGATGTTCGGCCCCAGATCGGAAGTGCGTGACGCAATGGAACGAGCCCGTCGAGATCTGGCACGCTTTCCCTCGGAGCGGGCCGTGGTAGACCTGTTGTCGCGTACACCCGAGTTCTCGCTGAAGGAGCTTTCCTTCGACCCCATGATGTCGGTGTTCGCCAGCCCATCGGCAGTGGCGGGTGCGGTGCTGCACAATCCGCGTCTTGCCACGTGCAGCGTGATCGCGTCGAGCAACTTCGCGCCGGACCAATGAACCTGGCTGACGAAGCGGACTGAAACGCTTGCCAAGCGATGTTTTAAGCATATACTATCGACTATGCAGAGCGTCGCAGTCATCGGAGGGGGGCCGGCTGGGTTGTATACGGCATTGCTGCTGAAGCAGGCGCGTCCCGGCTGCGACGTCACCGTCATGGAGCGCAACCGCGCCGAAGACACCTTTGGGTGGGGTGTGGTGTTTTCGGATCAGACACTCGAGAATTTCCGCAACGCCGACGAGCCGACGTACACCGCCATCACCGAGAACTTCGCGCATTGGGATGACATCGACGTCGTGGTGCATGGCCAGCGCATCACGTCGGGCGGGCATGGCTTCAGCGGCATTGCGCGGAAGACGTTGCTACGGATCCTCCAGCAGCGTGCCCGTGATGTTGGTGTGACTCTCGAGTTCGAGCGCGAGGTGCGCTCGGTTCGCGAGGTGAAGGCCGACATCGTCATCGCCGCCGATGGCGTGAACTCGCCGATCCGCACCGAGCTCGCCGGCGCATTCAAGCCGAATCTCGACGTTCGCACCGCGCGCTTTGTCTGGCTGGGCACCACGCTCCCACTCGACGCATTCACTTTCTTCATCGTCGAGAACGAGCACGGCGTCTTCCAGGCACACTGCTACAAGTTCGACGCGAGCATGTCCACGTTCATCGTGGAGTGCGACGAACGCTCCTGGTGCAACGCCGGCTTCGATCGCATGGACACGGAGCAGACCATCCGTTCCTGCGAGGCGATGTTCGCCGAGTGGTTGAAGGGGCATGCGCTGGTGAGCAATGCGACGCATCGCGCGAGTTCGCCGTGGACGCGCTTCACGCGCGTGCGGAACGAAACATGGCATCACGACAACGTGGTGCTCATCGGCGACGCGGCGCACACGGCGCATTTCTCGATCGGTTCCGGGACCAAGCTGGCGATGGAGGATGCAATTTCTCTCGCGCGGCATTGTCATCCTGAGCGAAGCGAAGGATCTGCTTCTGCTTTTGAGGCGTACCAGGCTGAGCGCATGACGGAATCGCTTCGCCTTCAGAACGCTGCGCGCAACTCGATGGAGTGGTTCGAGAATGTGCGTCGCTACATCAAGCTGCCCGCCGAGCAGTTCGCGTATAGCCTGCTCACGCGGAGCCAGCGGGTGAGTCACGAGAACCTGCGGCTGCGTGATGCTGAATACGTCGCCGGCGTGGAGCGGTGGTTTGCGAGTGAGGCGGAAGGGCGGATAGGTGCAGATTCCTCGACCGCGCTCGGAATGACACCACGCGAACGTGTCATTCCGAGCGGAGCGCGCAGCGCGGAGTCGAGGAATCTGCACCTCGCCGCCGTTCCGCCAATGTTCACCCCCTTCCGGCTCCGCGAACTCACGCTCAGCAACAGAGTCGTCGTCGCGCCAATGGACATGTACAGCGCCACCGACGGCGTGCCCAACGACTTTCACCTCGTGCACCTTGGCGCGCGCGCCATTGGCGGTGCGGCACTCGTGATGACCGAGATGGTCTGTGTCTCAGCCGAAGGGCGCATCACGCTTGGCTGCACGGGCATGTATACGCCAGAACATGCCGAGCAATGGCGGAGAGTCGTGGAGTTCGTGCACGCCTGGACGCCGGCGAAAATCTGCCTTCAGCTTGGACACTCGGGGCGAAAGGGCTCGACCAAGCTGCCGTGGGAAGGGCAGGACATTCCGCTCGATGCAAACGGCTGGCAGACGATGGCACCATCTCCCATCAGTTATGCACCACAGCTCGACGCACCGCGCGAAATGACGCGCGCCGACATGAACGCCGTGCGCGATGAGTTTGTGCGAGCCGTCGAGTATGCGAACAGCGCAGGCTTCGACATGCTCGAGCTCCACTGCGCGCATGGCTATCTGTTGTCGAGCTTCATCACACCGATCTCGAATCGGCGGAGCGATGAATACGGCGGCTCAACGGTGAATCGTCTGCGCTTTCCACTCGAGGTATTTCGGGCGATGCGCGAGCGCTGGCCGGCGGAGAAGCCGATGTCAGTGCGCATCTCGGCCACAGACTGGGTTGAAGACGGCATCACCCCCGATGAATCGGTACAAATCGGTGATGCCTTCATGGTCGCCGGCGCCGATATCATCCATGTTTCCACCGGCCAGACGTCGACCGACGCGCAGCCCGTCTATGGTCGTCTGTATCAGACGCCGTACAGTGACCGCATTCGCAATGAGGGCGCAGTGCCGACCATCGCGGTGGGCAATATCACGGACGCCGACCAGGTGAACTCCATCATCGCGGCGGGACGCGCTGACTTGGTTGCAATCGGGAGACCTCACCTGACCGACCCGCAGTGGACATTGCGCGCCGCAGCGACGCTGGGCTACGCGGGCATGCAGTGGCCGAATCAATATCATCTCGGCCGGAGGCAACTTGAACGCGACGTGGAACGTGCAAAACAGCTGTCGTCCTGAGCGAAGCGAGGGACCTGCTTTCCCATGACCATGGATCGATACCTCGAAGGCACGCATGCAGTTGTCACAGGCGGAAGCCGAGGAATCGGCGCTGCGGTGGCGACAGCGTTGGGGGATCGTGGCGCGCGAATCACGCTCATGGCGCGTTCCGCTGTCGATTTGAGCGCGCAAGCGGCGACGATTGCGCAAGCCGGCACGGAGGTGCAGTGCGTGGAGTGTGACGTCACAGACGACGCCAGCGTTGAGCGCGCTTTTGCAGACGCGCAGAGTGCATTCGGGCCGGTGGGTATTCTCGTCAACAACGCAGGCACGGCAGTGAGCGCGCCTTTCTCCGAGACGACGCGCGACGTCTGGGATCGGATGCTGGCGGTCAACCTCACTGGCACATACCTCTGTACCACGCAGGTTCTCCCACAGATGATCGCGACGGGAGAAGGACGAATCGTGAACATTGCGTCCACCGCGGGACTTCGCGGGTACAAGACGATGACGGCCTATTGTGCGGCGAAGCACGGCGTCATCGGGTTCACGCGGGCACTTGCGCAGGAGACGGCGAAGCATGGCGTCACCGTCAATGCCGTGTGTCCCGGTTACACCGACACCGATCTCACCGACACTGCGGTGAGCAATCTCGTCTCGGCGCTGGGCAAGACGCCTGAAGAAGCACGAAAGATGTTGGTTCGCATTATTCCGCGCGGTGTGCTGACAATGCCTGCTGAAGTCGCCGCCGCAGTTGCCTGGCTATGTGCGCCGGATTCGCGTGCCGTCACTGGCGTCGCGCTACCCGTCGCGGGAGGAGAGGTTGGATGACAGTCTCACGTGATAGTGCTGCGTATCAGGCCGTTGCCGAAGGCGCCAAGGGTCCGCATGCGTCGCTGCGGATCTGGCTGCGATTGCTGGCATGTTCGAGCCTCGTGGAAGGTGAGGTGCGCCGAAAGCTCCGTGAGGATTTCGAGTGTACGCTCCCGCGGTTCGATGTGCTGGCGCAACTCGAGTCAGCGTCGCGCGAGTCGGTGGAGGGGCTCACGATGAGCGAGCTCTCGCGCCGCCTCATGGTGACGAACGGCAATCTCACCGCACTTGTCGAGCGATTGGTGCAGGAGGGCATGGTGAGTCGTGCGTCGTCACCGTCGGATAGACGGACGCAGATTGTGCGACTCAGTGTGGAAGGTCGCCGAGCGTTGAATTCGATGGCTCCGCAGCACGAGGCGTGGATCAACAGCTTGTTCTCATCGCTGAACGACGACGATCGCGCGTCACTCTACGATTTGCTCGGCAAGCTACGCGGGTCGATTCGTATGTCACTCGACGGAACTCACGCCGAGAAGGCGTGAAGCATTTTCGTTGGGACGTTCGCGATTTCGTCGCGACGATTACGCTCGATCGTCCGGAGCGGAAGAATCCGCTGACGTTCGAATCGTATCGTGAGCTGACGGACACGTTTGTGGCGCTTCAGGAGAATCGCGACGTGCGCGCGGTGGTGATCACGGGTGCGGGCGAGAATTTCTGTAGCGGCGGCGATGTGCATGAGATCATCGGGCCGTTGGTGGCGATGAAGAATGCCGGCGATCACGCCGGATTGCTGGCGTTCACGCAGATGACGGGCGATCTCGTGAAGGCGATGCGCGCGTGTCCACAGCCGATCGTGGCGGCGGTGGATGGCATTTGCGCTGGTGCCGGTGCCATTCTCGCGATGGCCAGCGATCTGCGCATTGGGACGGCGCGGAGCAAGGTGGCGTTCTTGTTCGTGCGTGTGGGATTGTCCGGAGCGGACATGGGTGCGTGCGCGATGCTGCCGCGGATTATTGGATTCGGGCGCGCCGCAGAATTGTTGTACCTCGGCCGCGTCATGCAGGGAGAAGAGGCCGAGCGATGGGGGTTTTATAACGAGCTCGCTGTTCCGGATTCGCTCATCCTCCGTGCAACCGAGATCGCTTCAACGCTCGCACACGGCCCGTCGGCATCTCATGCAGTCACGAAACGATGCCTACATGATGAATGGGACATGCCTTTAGACGAGGCCATCGATCTGGAGGCGGTTCGCCAGGCAGAGTGTATGCGCGGTGAGGACTTTGAGCGCGCGTATCGGGCATTCGTTGCCAAGAAGCAGCCAGTGTTTGAAGGCAACTAATGGGAAACAGAATGCACAGACAAGGCGGCATGCACTGCGGACAAACCGGATCAACCAGAACAGCACTTCCCATTGTGCCGTGGTTCCGTCGTCTCCGGTGTGTCCGCAGTTGTGCCGCAGTGTCTGTGTATTCAGTTCAGGACTCTTAGAAATGCTTGAACTTCCTTTCTTTGAGGACCGGCACCGCACCTTCGCCCGCGATTTAGCAGTTTGGGCGAGAGCCGAGCTGTCTGACGCGCCGCACAAAGACGTTGACGCCGAGTCGAGAGCGCTCGTCCAGAAATACGGAAAGGCGGGTTGGCTCAAAGCAGTCATCCCGGAGCCATTCGGCACGGCTCCAAAGAGACTCGACGTAAGAACGATCTGCCTCGCCCGCGAAACGCTCGCCCAAGTCAGCGGACTCGCCGACTTCTCCTTCGCCATGCAGGGACTCGGCTCCGGTCCAATCAGCTTGTTCGGATCGGATGAGCTCAAGGCGCGCTATCTCCCGCGAGTCGTGAGTGGCGAGGCCATCGCTGCCTTCGCGATCTCCGAATCAGATGCGGGATCGGATCTCAATGCGATGAAGACGCGCGCCGTCCGCCAAGGCGACGACTACGTCATCCACGGCGAGAAGGCCTGGATCTCCAACGGCGGCATTGCCGATCAGTATGTCGTCTTCTGCCGCTTGGGCGATGCAGAGCGTGAGTACATCGCGCTCGTCGTCGAACCCGGCGACGCTGGGTTTTCGGTGAAAGAACGGACGATCATCATCGCACCACACGTGATGGCCACCATCCAGTTCGATGGCTGCCGAGTGCCGGCGTCGCGTGTGGTCGGTGAACCTGGGCGAGGTCTTCGTGTCGCACTCGGAACGCTCGATGTCTTCCGGTCGACCGTCGGCGCTGCGGCACTCGGCATGGCACGCCGCGCACTCAGTGAAGCGTTGGCGCACGTGACACAGCGTCAGGCGTTCGGAAAGCCACTCGCCGATTTTCAACTGACGCAAGCCAAGCTTGCACGTATGGCGACGTCGATCGATGCGAGCGCGCTCATGGTGTACCGCGCCGCATGGATGCGCGACAACGGCGCGGAGCGGATCACCAAGGAAGCAGCGATGGCGAAGTCGTATGCGACTGAAGAAGCACAAAAAGTCATCGACGACGCCGTGCAATTGCTCGGCGGTCGTGGCGTGGTGAGCGAACATCCTGTCGAGCGGTTGTATCGAGAAATTCGCTCGCTGCGCATCTACGAAGGAACGACCGAGATTCAGCAACTCGTCATCGCGGGCCAGGTGCTGTCTGCGTTTGCGAAGGAGAATGCCTGATGACCGAACAATCGGGTCACGTCGATACGTTTTGCGCCGATCATCTACCGCCGGTTGAGCTGTGGCCTGAGCGGAACTGGAGCGGCGTTCCCGAACTCGCCTATCCGGCGCGATTGAATTGTGCCGCCGAGTTGCTCGACCGGGCGATTGAGAATGGATGGGGAAATCGCCCGGCAATTCGCTGGGCCAGCGGCACGTGGACGTACAGTGAGTTGCTCGAGCAGGCGAACAAGATTGCTCACGTCCTCGTCGATGAGATGGGTGTGGTGCCGGGCAATCGTGTGCTCTTGCGCGGCGCGAACACACCGATGCTCGCCGCGTGCTGGTTTGCCGTGCTCAAGGCGGGTGGTGTCGTCGTATGCACGATGGCGTTGTTGCGCGAACGCGAACTCTCGTACATCGGCGAGAAGGCAAAGATCTCGCTCGCCATTTCGGACGCGCGCGTCGCCGATGAATGCGAGGCGGCCGTGCACTGTCCCGTGCTCCGCTTCGATTGGGATGGAAGTGTTGCTCCGTCACTCACGCCGACGGGCACGTTCGCGATTCCCGATGTGGCTGCTGCGTTGAAGAACCTCTCGATGTTAATGAGCGAGAAGCCGGTCACGTTTACCAACTGCGACACCGTTGCGAGCGACACGGCGATCATTGCGTTCACGTCCGGCACAACGGGGCAGGGCAAGGGCACGATGCACGATCATCGTGACATTCTTGCCATCACCGATTGTTTTCCGCGCTACACGCTGAAGCCGAGTGCCGACGATCTGTTCTGCGGATCTCCGCCGTTGGCGTTCACATATGCGCTGGGCGGCATCCTGTTGTTTCCAATGAGGTTTGGCGCGTGCACGCTGTTGCTCGAGCAGGCGGCGCCACCGCACCTCCTCGACGCAATCGAGAAATACCGGCCGACCATCTGCTTCACCGCGCCGACGGCGTATCGCGCCATGCGCGGCATGCTCGAGGGACGTGACGTCTCGAGCTTGAAGAAGTGCGTGTCCGCGGGCGAGACGCTTCCGGAGAGTGTGTTTCACGCCTGGCATGACGCGACCGGCATCAAGATCATCGATGGCATTGGCGCCACGGAGATGCTGCACATCTTCATCAGCGCATCGGGTGATGAGATTCGGCCTGGGGCAACGGGACGCACTGTGCCTGGATACGAAGTACGGATCGTTGACGAGAACATGAATGAAGTGCCCGACGAAACGGTCGGACGTCTCGCCGTCCGTGGTCCGACTGGATGTCGGTATCTCGACAACGAGGAGCGTCAGCGAGACTACGTGCGCGACGGCTGGAATCTCACCGGCGATTCCTATCGTCGTGACGCGGCCGGCTATTTCTGGTATCAGGCGCGGACGGACGACATCATCATCTCATCGGGCTACAACATTGCCGGTCCCGAAGTGGAAGGCGTATTGCTCGAGCACAATGCGGTACTTGAGTGCGCCGTCGTCGGCGTGCCCGATGAAGATCGTGGACAACTCGTGAAAGCATTCGTCGTGCTCCAGCCCGGCGTGCAGGAAGGCAGCACACTCATCAAGGAACTACAGGATTTCGTGAAGGCTCGCATCGCTCCGTACAAGTATCCTCGCGCCATTGAGTTCGTGACCCAGCTGCCGCGCACGACCACCGGCAAGCTTCAGCGCTTCCGTCTTCGGGAGAACGCATGACCGGGACGCGCGATCTCACGCCCACTGGATGGGAACCGCCACGCGGCTACGCGCACGGCATGGTGGCCACGGGAAGACTTGTCGTGCTCGCCGGCCAGATTGGATGGACGCCGGAGACGTGCACCTTCGAGAAAGACGACTTCGTCAGCCAGGTGCGACAGGCACTGAGCAACATCGCGGTGCTGCTTCGAGAGGCCGGCGCCGAGCCGAATCATCTGGTGCGACTGACCTGGTTCATCACCGATCGCAACGCATACCTCGAGAACAGACGGCAGATCGGGCAGGCGTACCGGACGCTCATCGGCGCGCACTATCCGCCAATGTCGGTGGTGGTCGTCGCGGCCCTCGTGGAGGAGCGCGCCATGGTGGAGATCGAGGCAACGGCCGTTATTCCGGAATGAGCGCCCAGTTCGACCCCGCCGAGCAGAAGGCCATTCTTGCGCAGGTTGCTGCGGGCGAGCCACCCACCTGTCCGCGCGACGGCGCCGCGATGACCACTCGGGCGATTGGCGGTGGCTCCTTCGGGTTGGGCTATGCCAGACGAAGGGAATGGCTCATTTGTCCCGAGTGTAAACGGAGTCTGATCTTCGACCGGAAGCGCGGGACGAGAAACTGACAGGCCGATTGGCTGACTGGCCGACCGGTAACGAGATAGATTCTTCACAGCCCATCAACCAGGTTTTCCCCAAAATGAACTTCGGCGACCGCCTGCAATCCAGCTTCGCCCAGGTCTTTCTCGACATCGTGCCGGCACTGCTCGGCGCGCTCATCATCCTCTTCGCGGGCTACCTCCTCGCGAAGGTGCTCGAAAAGCTCGTCGAGCGATTCCTCCGTCGCATCCGGCTGAACAGGCTCCTGGAGCGTGGCGGCGTGATGCAGGCTGTCGAGCGTTCAGGCTCGCACCTCAATCCGGTGCGCGTACTCGCGAATCTGGTGTTCTGGCTGGTGATGTTCGCCGTGATTCTTGTTGCGGCGAATGCACTCGGCCTCGAGTCGCTGACGAACGTGTTCTCCGAGCTCGTGAGCTACATCCCGAGCGTCATTGCCGCGATCGTCATCATCCTCGTTGGCATCGTGCTCGGCGGCTTCGTTGGCGGGTTGATCTCGGCGTCGGCCGGTGGACTGCATGGCGGACGAGCACTGGCACGTGTGGGTCGGGGCGGGGTAATTCTCCTCGCGATCTTCATGGCGCTCCAGGAACTCGGCATCGCCACGGACATCGTCACCACGGCGTTTGCGATTTTGTTCGGTGCGATCGCGCTGGCCATGGCGCTTTCATTCGGGCTCGGCAATCGCGAACTGGCGGGAGAGATCACGCGCGAGTGGTACACGCAGTACAAGGAAGAGCGGGACGACGCGCTGCGCCGTGAACGTGAGCTCGAGGCGGCCGAGGAAGCGGAGATGAATACCGAATATCCCGAGACGGCTCCGACGAATTCCGAAGGCCATGAATAGAGGCGCGAGGTTCGAGGTGCGAGGGCACATCGCTTCGCTCGCTGCGAGGAACTACATGAAATCACTTGCAAAAGCGGCAGTCTTGATCGCGGTCGTCTCGGCTACGGCACACGCACAGGCGGCGAAGCCAGCCGCACCGTTCTCGCCCGCCGATGTCGACTTCATGAGCGACATGATCCACCATCACGCGCAGGCAGTGGCCATGTGCGATATGGCGGACACGCATCAGGCGAGCGCTCCGGTGCGTGCACTCTGCAAGCGCACGCTCGTTTCGCAGCGCGACGAGATCGAGATCATGAGCACCTGGCTCCGCAAGCGGAATCAGGAAGTGCCGCAGGCCGAGGGGCATCATCATTCGGCGATGGAGGAGCTGGAGCATTCGTCGATGCCCGGAATGGCATCGCCCGTGCTGCTTCGCCAGTTGGACAACGCGAGCGGTGTCGCATGGGACCGGCTCCTGCTTCAGACCATGATCAAGCATCATGAAGGTGCACTCGTGATGGTGAAGAAGCTGTCCGAGACATCCGGTGCAGGTCAGAGCGCGGATGTGTTCAGCATCGCATCGGGCATCGAGGCTGATCAGCGCGCCGAGATCGCGCGCATGCAGGGCATGTTGGCGGCAATTCCCCCGGCCAAGTAGCCATGCTCAAGCGAGTCTCACTCATTGCGGTGGGACTCGTTGTTGTGTTGTACCTCGGCGCCGGACTTTTTCTCAGGTTGAACGAGACGAATCTCGTGTTCCCGCGCGAGGCTGCGGCCACTGGACTTACTGCGCCGGCCGATTCGCTGCACCTGCCATATCGCTCGGTCAACTTCACGACGACGGATTCCGTCCGGCTGAATGCGTGGGTGATTCCCTCGCGCTCCGACGACTCCACCGGCTACTGGATTCTCCTCTGTCATGGCCAGACGGGCAACGTCGCGACGACAACGCGGCCGCAGTACTACGCCTACCTGCGCGACATTGGCGTGAACATTCTCGCTTTTGATTGGCGCGGATTCGGCGCGAGCACAGGAACGCCGAGTGAGGAAGGCTTGTACAGCGACGCGACGGCGGCGTACGAGTATCTGCGAAACGTCGAGCGCGTGCCGGCCGACCACATCATCATCTTCGGCCACTCGCTCGGCACTGCGCCGGCCATTGAGCTGGCAACGCGCGTTCCTGCGGCGGGTTTAGTTACCGAGGGTGCCCCGATGTCGGTTCGCGCCCGTGCGCAGGAGTTGTATCCCTGGCTGCCGATCGCATTGTTTGCGCACTCGTATTTCGACTCCATCGATCGCATTGCGAAAATTCACAAGCCGCTGCTTCTGATGCATGCGCGTGCCGATCAGAAAATTCCGCTCGAGCATGGTCGCCGTCTCATTGCTGCTGCCGTGGAGCCGAAGAAATTCGTCGAACTCGGCGGCGAGCATCACAACGCGTATCTCGCTGACTCAGCAACATACTTCCGAGAGTATTCTGCGTTTGTTCATACTCTCAATCACTGAGATTCGCATGAGCCGGATCAGGCTGTGACAATCCGAGTCATGCGATACTAAAGGTGAAAAGCGGAATGAGGACATCACACATTGCACTCGGCGCATTACTCACACTTTCGCCCGGCAGTCTGACGCGGACGGCGGCCGTGGCACCATGCACCAGGGTGGCTGTGGAGTGCGAACGATGGATTCGGCCCGGCGCGACACAGGCGCGAACCATGATGTACGGAACGTATTCGCTCGACACACCGAATCCGGGGATCACGCGTGCGCTCGTGATGGTGCACGGCGCATCGAGAAATGCGGATCACTACTTCGAGACAAGCACGGCGGCAGGGTTTCTCGCCGGCGCGCTCGAGAACACGATCATTCTCGCACCGCGCTTTGCGGCCGGCACGGACAAAGTTGCGGCGAATGAGATTCTCTGGCCCGAGCGTGGCGCGAACTGGCGCTCTGGCGGCGCACCCGATTCGTTGCCGGCTATTGGTTCGTTCGATCTCGTCGACGCGATTCTCCGCAAGCTCGCCGACAAGAAGAACTTTCCGAATCTCACCAAGGTTGTTGTCGCCGGACATTCCGCGGGCGGTCAATTCGTGACGCGCTACGAAATGGCGAACAAGATTCACGGCAAGCTCGGTTTCGAAATGACCTACGTCGTCGCGAATCCATCGAGCTATGCGTGGCCGGCGGCCGTGCGTCCTCTGCCCACCGGCAACGGCGACCCCACCGACGCCTACAAGGAATCACTTGGCAAGGATGGCGAAAAGGTGAACGGCAACTTCACGTATGGTGCGTTCGACTCCACCAAGGCGCCCACATTCAATAAATGGCCCGCCGGTCTCGAATCGCGCACCGGCTACTCCGCCGGAATGAGCGACGAGCAGCTCAAGAAGCAGCTCGTTGAACGTCCAACCACGTATTTGCTCGGTCAGGTGGACGTGCTGCCGCTCGGCGGATTCGATTCGTCGCCGAACGCGATGGCGCAGGGACCGACGCGCCGAGCACGGGGAGAAGCATTCTTCAAGTACGTGAACGAGACACTCGGCGCAAAGCACAATGCGATCATCGTTCCGGAGTGCGGACACAATGATCGGTGCATCTACACAACGGATATCGTGTTTCCGGTGATCTTTCCGCGTTAACAACGGCGGACGCAGATGAACACATCTGCGCCATCTGCGTGCGTAGTTTGTCAGCGTCATCTCACAACGAGATCTCCGCGCAGCCGGATGTCTTTCGACGACGCGCCGACCAATACGCGAAACGTTCCGGGCTCGACGATCCATTTTCCATTTCGATTGTAGAGCTGTAGTTGCTCTCGGCCCAGCGTGAACGTGATGTCACGCTCCTCGCCGGGTGCGAGGTGGATCCGCTGAAACGCCTCCAACTGGATTACCGGACGCGCGACGGACGCGACAAGATCGCGGACATACAATTGCGGCACTTCATCGCCGGCGCGCTGCCCAACGTTCTTCACGCGAAAGCGAATCGTCGCCGTGCCGCTTGTGGGAATTTCCGCCGGCGATATCGCAAGCGCAGAGTACTCGAACGTCGTGTAACTCAACCCGAATCCGAATGGAAAGAGCGGCTGTCCGGTAAGATCGAGGTAGTCGTCGCCACGACCGGTGGGCTCGTGATTGTACGAGAGCGGCAACTGGCCTTCGGCCATCGCGAAGGTGATTGGCAATCGGCCGCTCGGGTTGTAGTCGCCATGGAGCACATCAGCGACGGCATTGCCGCCTTCTTCACCCGGATACCACACGTCGAGCACGGCGCCAACGCGATCGAGCCAGCGCGACATTGTGATGGCACTTCCGCCCACGAGGACAACCACGGTCGGTCTTCCCGTGGCCGCAACGCGCTGGATCAGTTCTTCTTGATAGCCAGGCAAAGCGAGTGATGCACGATCACGGAACTCGCCCTCCTCGATGCCGCCGACAACAACCGCCACGTCACTCTGCGATGCCGCGGCAACCGCCTCGGAAATCTGTCGCTCGTGATCATCAACCACGCCGGCATCCCACACGAGCTTCACGCGCGCATTGCCGGTGCTTTCGAAAAACTCGAGACGGATGTCGTGCGTGCTTCCGGCAACGAAAGAGACATCCGCCAATCGAGTGCCGAATGATCGCTTGATCCAATTGTCGATTGCCAAGTGTCCATCGATCCAGAGCCGATAGCCATCATTCCCCTCGACACCGATGCGGCGTGGAGGGGAAGGTGGAACAATGAGTGACCCTGTCCACCGCACCGAATACCAATCGGACGGAATGCCTCGCGCGGGCGAGCCGAGCGTCCATCGGAAGTCGACGTGCTCGTCGGTGCGCACCACGCGCGGCGTGCCGCTGAGCGTGTTGTTGTCGAAATACTCGGCGCGTAGTCCGTGAACTGTTCGGCCGCTGTCCCCGCTCGACAACTGCTGCGTTGGCACCGCGACGTATGACGTCGCAAAGCGACCAGGCCCCGCCGAGTACCGCACTGCGCTGCCGAACCGTGCACGAATGCCATCGAGGATCGAGACGGGCGTACTGGCTTGGCCGCTGTATCCGCCGAGTCGTGCTTCGGAAGCGTCTGTGCCGATGACCGCAACGCTCCGCGCTCCTGATAGCGGCAGCAGGCCGCGATCATTCTTGAGCAGCACGATGGATTCACGTGCTGCCTCGCGCGCCAATGCTCTGTGCGCTGCGTTCCCATTCCAATAGCCTGCGCTGTCGAGGTTCACGTATGGATGTTCGAACAACCCGAGTTCGAACTTCGCGCGCAGCACATGCGACACGGCGGCATTGATGATCGAGTCGGCAATGAGCCCGCGCTTGAACGCATCGAGATACGGCCGATGCTGTTCCCACGACGACTGGAAGATCACGTCGAGTCCGGCCTCGAGCGCATGCTGCGTTGCCGAAGCGGTGCTCGCCTCCGTGTGTTGCAGCACCGTCGGTCCGCCCGTTGCCGCCGCATCCGAAATCACGAAGCCGCGAAACCCCCACTCACCGCGCAACACATCCGTGAGCAGCATTCGATTCTGCGTCGCAGGAATGCCGTTCACAGAGTTGTACGCGCTCATCACCGACCGCGCATGCGCATCCACAATGGCAGCGCGAAATGGAGGGAAGAACCGCTCCTCGAGCTGGCGACGACTGAATTCCGCGGGATAACTATCGCGCCCACCCTCGCCGACATTGGCGACAAGATGCTTTGGCGTGGCAACGACTCCGGCACGCTCGAACGCCGACACGAAGGCGCGCGCCATCAGCGAGGACAACACCGGATCCTCGCCATACGTCTCCTCCACTCGACCCCAACGCACATCGCTCGCTATGTTCACCACCGGCGAAAGCGCCTGCCGAATTCCTCGGCTCCGTGTCTCCCGCGCTGCCGCCGAGGACACGCGAGTCATCAGCGCCGTATCAAAGCTTGCCGCTAAGCCGATCGCCTGCGGAAACACCGTTGCGCCACGCCAGCCGAGTCCGTGCAGGGCTTCTTCAAACGGGATGATTGGAATGCCGAGCCGAGTGTGTTCGACGAAGTAGTGCTGAATGCTGTCGATTCGCGCTGCGTGAGCGACAGCCGTCTGCAGCGTGTCCGCGCCGCGAATCTGAAGTCCGAACACGCCGTGCGAGTAATCGTGCGCCGGGTTGTCGAGGTCGCCGGGAATCATGTATAGCTGCCAGAATTTCTCTTCGAGCGTCATGCGCCCGACGAGGTCGCGCACCCGCTCGTCGACGGGGCGGCGAGCGTCGCGATAGGGCCGGTCCTGCGAATGCGCTCGACTCGTAGTTGCGCCGAGGAGCGCGAAGGCGAAAATGAGGCTACGCTTCACCGCGGCAAGGATACGTCGCGGCGCCAATGCCCGCCAACATCGGCGTCAACTCACGAGCTGTTTCGCCACGCTCGGTGCGGTGCGCGTATGCTGCCCCATCGTGCGCACGAAATGCGAATGGCTCAAGAAGCCCAACTCGTGGGCGACAAACGAAAGTCCAGATGTGCGTCATCGTGGGTGGACAATATTCCACGGGCCACTAGTCGGCATCCGGGACGAGTCGTATCGTGATTCATCATGAAACTTCGCCCCGTAGGTTCCAAGCGAACCGTGCGCCTCGGCAACGCCGACGCACGGATGCACGATCTGGATGCATCGACCGAGCAGATCGGGAAGGAAACGCAGGATGCAATCGAGCGCATCTCCGAATTGCAGCGCGTACTCTACGCCGATGAGCGGTACGCGCTGCTGATCGTCCTGCAAGGCCGAGACGCGGCTGGCAAGGACGGCACCATTCGCAAGGTGTTCAGCGCCGTCAATCCGCAGGGCTGCTCGGTGTCGAGCTTCAAGGTGCCGACGGCCGAGGAGCGCTCACACGATTTCCTCTGGCGCATTCATGCGGACATGCCGCAGCGCGGAATGATCGGAATTTTCAACCGGTCACACTACGAGGACATCCTTGTCCCGCGCGTGCACAAGCTCGTTCCGAAAAAAGTATGGACGTCGCGCTACGAGCAGATCAACGACTTCGAACGCATGCTCTCTGCAAACGGCACGGTTATTCTCAAGTTCATGCTGCACCTGTCGGAGGAGGAGCAGGGAAAGCGGCTTCAGGAACGGATCGACGACAAGACGAAGAACTGGAAATTCCGCACCGGCGATCTCGATGACCGCGCGCGATGGGATGCGTTCACCAAGGCCTATCGCGGCATTCTGTCCAACACGAGCACCAAGTGGGCTCCGTGGTATGTCGTGCCGTCGGACGACAAGGACGTTCGCGACTGGCTCATCTCGCGCACCATTGCGGCCACGCTCGCCAAGCTCAAGCTGCGGTTCCCACCGCCCGATCCGGAAATCATCGGGCTCGAGGTGCAGTAACGACCCTCAGGGCCGGCGCAGCCAACCAGCTGAGGAGAGTGTTTCGAGCACGCGGGCGCGGAGCGATTCCACGTCATTGTGCTCGTGGCGTATGGTGCGAATGTTCTCGATGAGTGCTCGCTCGAATCGTGCGTGCTCTCGGCACTTGTGGCACAGTTCGAGATGCGCGTCGATGGCCGCCATGGTCGGAGCAGCGAGCGATTCGTCGAGATAGTCCCACAACGCACGGACCGTCTCTTCGCAGTTGAGTGGGCCGGCAGACGTCAGCTGTGTCATGTGGTGCCTCCTTCAAGTGCATCGTGGCGCACGAGCCCCGCATCGCGTGCATGCTCGATGAGCGAGCGCTGTACAATGCGCCGCGCGCGAAAGAGCCGAGAACGCACGGTGCCAATGGGAATCTCGAGAATCTCGGCGGCCTGCTCGTAGCTCTGTCCTTCAGTATCCACAAGCGTCAATACACTGCGGTGTGTCTCCGGCAACGTTTGAATGGCGCGGTCAATCGCTGGCCCGACGTCGATCTCGTCGAACAGGTTGCCGAGTCCGTCGCGCATGGCGGCGTTGTGGTCGATCACCGCAGGCAGGGCGTCGAGATCTCCGTCCTCAGTCTCGACAATCCGCGACTTCTTCCGGAATGAGCGAACGAACGTGTTGCGGCAGATGGTGAACAGCCACGGCTTTGGATCGTTGCCCGTGGTGAACGTGGACCAGAAGCGCCACGCACGAAGAAACGTCTCCTGCACGAGGTCATCGGCGTCGGAGGCGTTGCCACTCAATGAGAGCGCAAAGCGCGCGACTGCTTCGAGATGTGGCAGCGCCAGTGTCTCGAAGTTGTTCGAGACTTGCTGAACGTCACTACTCACGGCAGTCGCGCTCATTGCTGAACTCCTTACTGCCCCAATGCCTTGGCGACGGCAGCTTCGACGTTCTGATCAGGGCCCACACCGGTGTAGACAACCTTTCCGCTCGCATCAATCACCACGAGATATGACGTGTGCGGTGCCTTGTACGCGGCAACCGCCTTCGCATCCTTGTCGAATACGAACATACCACCGATGTGCTTCTCCGTGACATACGCGAGCTGCTTCTCGGCCGTTTGATTGTCGCGGACGCCAACGGAAATGAATGTCACCTTTCCCGCGTGCTTCTCCCGAGCCGCCTGGAGCGACGGTTCGAGTTTCCTGCAGAGCGGGCACCATGTGGCCCAGAACTCCAGCACCACCGGGCCCTTGCCGACGTACTGCGAGAGATCGGCCGCCTTTCCATCGAGCATCTCGACGGCCGCAGCAGGCGCCATGGCGCCGACGGCAATGCCGGCCTCCTGTGCGACAGCAACGCGAGCGGAACCAGCAAATGCGATAGCGAGCAGTGCGACTGATAGACGAGACATGAAAATCCCCTTGGGTTGTAGGAGCTACACCAACAACTGGCCCATCTGCACCAGGTAATACTCGGCGACGCCGAACATCACGATCGCGAAGCCACGTTTTACCCAGATCATCCACGCGCCCGAGCGTGGCAGTCGTCCAACGCCGCCGGCGGCGAGTCCAACGACAACGAGCAACGAGCACATGCCCAGCGAAAACACGAACAGGTAGAGAAAGCCGAGCGTGGCGCTGTGTGTCGCGCTCACCCAGGTGAGCAACGTCGCGAGTACCGGTGCGCCACACGGCGCGGCAACCAGGCCCGACGCCGCGCCCATTCCGAATACGCCGGCGATACGGCCACCGCCTTCCAGCGTCGCGGCGCGCGCAAGTAGTTGCCGCGGAACGGGAACTGGAATGACATCGAGCATCATGAATCCGAACAGCACGAGCAGATTCGCCTGGAGCAAGTACAACCACGGCGTGGTGCTGATCGCGCCGAAGAGTTGTCCTGTGAGGCCGGCAATCAATCCGAGCGATGCGTATGCGAGCGCGAGTCCGATGACATACGCCGCCGTGAGACTCACGGTGCGTCTCACGGAGACCGGACCATCAGCTGTCTGCCCACCGACAATTGCCGCGGTAATCGGAATCATCGGATAGATGCACGGCGTGAGGCTCGTGACCACGCCACCGGCAAACACGGCGGCAATTGCGACAACCGGATGCGTGGTGAGCAATTCGGCAACAGAACCGGGAGTCATTGTGGCGACGTAGACAGAGTAGGCATCGTCGACCATAGTCCATGTCGCACGCGGTGGTTCCATCGTGAAGGAACCTTTCGCATGGTCGAGGACTCTGCTTCCTGTCGGGCTCCACGCTTCACATCAAGGCCATGCTCCTCCTCGCATTTCTCGGCGGACTTCTCACGATTGCCAGCCCGTGCATTCTGCCGGTGCTTGCGCTTTCGTTCTCTCGATTCGGGAGAGTCACCTGGCGTGACGCCGCGCCAATGCTGCTGGGGCTCGCTGCCGCATTCGTGCTTGCGGCCAGCATCGCCACCACGAGCGTTCAATGGTTGCTCACGGCGAATGCCGTTGGCCGGTACGCGGCGCTGGCGTTGCTCGCAGCGGTCGGCGTGACGCTCTGGGTGCCGAGTGTTGCGTCGCGGATCGCGCAGCCGTTCGTGAATGTCGCAGCCCGTCTCGCAGACGATGCAAACAAGCGCGCATCGGTCGGCGGAAACTTCCTGCTCGGCGCAGCCATCGGTTTGCTCTGGGCGCCGTGTGCCGGCCCCATTCTCGGATTGTTGTTCGCTGCGGGTGCCACGAGTGGCGCCGCGCAGGCAACGCAGCTCTATCTCGCCTTCAGCCTTGGTGCAGTCATCATGATCGGACTTGTTCTCGCGCTCGGATCCCGTGTCGTTGGTGCCATACAACGGCTCGGCGTTGCAGATCGTGCGGTGCGCGGCGTGCTCGGTGCCGTGACGCTGGCAACCGTGTTGGCGCTCGCACTCGGATGGGATGGCGTGTTGTTCTCCCGGGTTGCCCTCGCGAGTACGACGTCGGCAGAGGAAGCGCTTGTTCGCCGGCTGTCGCCGGAATCGCGAGCTGACAACAAACTCATGTCGCTCAGCGAATTTTCGGCAACGAACCTCACGCCGCGTCTCGATGTCATGGATGGCACTCTGCCGTCATTTGACGGAGCGACAACGTGGATCAACTCCAAGCCCCTCACGCCGGCCGATCTCAAGGGCAAGGTGGTGCTGGTCGACTTCTGGACTTTTGCCTGCTACAACTGCCTCAATGCGTTGCCACACGTGAAGGCGCTCCAGGCCAAGTACGGCGACAAGGGTTTCATCGTGATCGGCGTGCACACGCCCGAGCTGGCGCGTGAGCGCGTGGTGGACAATGTGCGGAACGAGGTGAAGCGGCTTGGGATCGAGTATCCAGTCGTCGTCGACAACGACTACGCCATCTGGAACCGCTTTCACAATCAGTATTGGCCTGCGGCGTACTATGCCGATGCGACCGGCACCCTGCGCTTCTCACATTTCGGAGAAGGCAAATACGAGGAGCAGGATCAGGCCGTGGCGTTCATGCTGAAAGAGGCAGCGGCAGCGGCCAAACACTAGTCGTCTACTTCTCTCGCGCCGCCTTGAGCTCGGCGCGCTCGCGGAATGTGAAAACCTGTCCGCATTGCGTGCAGATGAAATTTCCCGTGCGCTCGCCAAGGTCATATTCCTTGGCAAAGGTAGGATGATTGCAAGGTTTGCCGCCCCACTCCTGCTGGAGCGCTACTGCGCGTTTTTTTTGCATGGCGTGCCTCGAGCGTCGTAAATAGTCGGTCTCGGAAACTAGCGCCAACGTTAGCGCCAACAAGCGATTCGCGATAACATCAGCGAATGCTGGCCGACCAGCTTCTCTGCCCGCTGCTTATTGGACGTGACGCGCCGCTCACCGCGGGGTTTCACGCGCTCGAGCGCGTGTCCACATCGCACGGCAGCACGCTGCTGGTCTCCGGCGAAGCCGGCATTGGAAAGTCGCGCTATGTGCGCGCCATGGTGGAGCGAGCTCGGTCGCTCGGGTTCCTGACCCTTCAAGGCGCCTGTTTCGAGGCGGATCGGGCACATCCTTACGCGCCTGTCCTTGATCTGGTGCGTGTGCTTTCACAAACGGCATCGCCGGCCCTTGCTGCGCATTACTTCGGGCCCGCGAGCACGGAGCTCGTTACGCTGTTTCCCGAGTTGCGCGCCGTTTTTCCCGACACGGTCGCGCGTGAGGCCGGTGATCCCGATGAAGACCGTCGCCGCCTCTTTCATTCGTTTACCGACGCCGTTCAGGCGCTCGGAAAGGTGCAGCCGCTCCTGCTGGTGGTCGAGGACGTCCACTGGAGCGACGACGCCACGCTCGACCTCATGCTGCACCTCGCTCGGCACATTGCCAACGCTCGTATCGCGGTGGTGCTGACATTCCGCAGCGACGAAATCGGTCCTCGGCTGAGTCGCCTGCTGGCGGACTTTGACCGGGCGCGCTGTGCCGCCGAGGTCAGCCTGCGTCCGCTCAATGCGCAGGACGTCGCTGCAATGCTGCATTCCATCTTTGGTGATGATGCCGCATTCGGGAACACGTTCGTCAACTCGCTGCACGGTCTCACCGAAGGCAATCCATTCTTCATCGAGGAGATGCTCAAGGCACTCCTTGTGGCTGGAGATCTGGAGCGCGCCGATGGGAGCTGGCGCGCGCGCCCACTCGACAACGTCCGCGTGCCTCGCACGGCCACTGAAGCCGTTGATCGACGTCTTGCAGGCTTGAGCCCCGAAGCAGGAAGAGTCGCTGCCATCGCCGCCGTTGCCGGACGCCGCTTCGACTTCGGCTTGTTGCAGGCGCTCACCCAGCAGGACGAGACCGAACTCCTCTCTCGCGTGAAGGAGTTGGTTGACGCGCAGCTCGTGGTCGAAGAATCAGCTGATCGCTTCGCGTTCCGTCACGCTCTCACGAGAGAGGCCATGCGTGCACGGTTGATGGCGCGTGAGCGTGTGGCGCTCCACCGCGCCATCGCGAACGCACTCGAGCAGCAGCACGCCTCCGGCGCGCACGAGCACGACGACGCGCTCGCCTACCACACGTTCGAGGCGGGCATGTGGCCGCAGGCGCGCCACTTCGCACTGGCCGCCGCATCGCGCGCGCTCGCACTCAGTGCGCCGCGCGAGGCGCTGCGTCACTATGACCGCGCCATCGTTGCCGCCGAGAATCAGGGCATCCGTCCCGATGCGTCACAACTGATCGACCGCGGCAGGGCGCACGAGACGCTTGGCGCCTTTCAACAGGCGAACGACGACTTCACGCGCGCACTCGACAGCGCGCGATCTACGACCGATCGCGAAGCGGAATGGGCCGCGCTGTACGCACTGGGAATGCTGTGGGCGGCGAGAGACTACGAACGCGCTGGCCGCTACCGCCGGGAGGCGCTCGATGTCGCACGGAGCATCGGTGAGCCAACTCGCATTGCGCGCAGCCTCAATCGTGTCGGCAACTGGTTCGTGAATCGCGAAGATCCGTGGGCCGGCATTCCGAGTCACGTCGAAGCCCTCGCCATCTTCGAGAAGTCCGGCGACAAGCGCGGCATCTGCGAAACAGTCGACCTTCTCGCCATGACGCATCACATCGCCGGTGCGCAGCGCACGAGCGTGCCGCTCTACGAACGCGCCATCGAATTATTCACTGAGCTAGGTGACCGGAGAGGCCTCATCAGCGCCATGTCCGTGATGGCGGCCAGCGGCGGAAGCTACCATGCGTCAACAGGTGAAACATTCGTCAGCCCGCTGCGCGCCGAGATAATCGAAAGCGAACGTCCGATCGTCCTGGCTGGCGAAATTGAATGGCGCGCAGGAGAGTCGTTCTCGCGCTACCTGGTTGCCGATTGCACCGCCTGGAGTGGCGATGTCGCCCGCGGATTGCAGCTTGCGCGCGAATCACTCCTCATCGCTGAAGAGATCGAGCATCTCGAATGGCAGTGTGGATCGCGTCGAGTGATTGGCGCCATTCTGTACGATCTCCATGCAACTGCCGAAGCAATTGCCAACCTCGAGGTAGCGCACGCAATCGCCCGCCGCCTTGGCTCACCGACGTGGATGCGGTGGACCGCCGCGCCACTCGCGATCGCGCTCGTGCGTGACGGGCAGCAAGCGCGCGCGACCGACGTGCTCGACGCCGTAGACGAAATCGTTCCAGCGAACCGCACGAGCGAGAAGCGTACGTTGGGCCAACGGCTCATGGGCGTTGCGCGTGCAGAGTTGTCGCTCGCGTCGAACCAGGCGTCCGACGTCCTCAAGTTCATTTCCGAAGCGGACGCCGGAGACTCACCGCGGTCGGCCCTGCTGCGCGCACGCGCACTGCTTGCACTCGAGAAGCTCGACGACGCTACCGCGGCGCTCGCCACCGCACGCGATGGCGCGCGTGAACAGCACGCACGGGCATTGGCATGGCAAGTGGAGGCGGTGCAGGGTGCCATTCACTTGCGCGCGCGTCGCCGCATTGAAGCACGCCGGTCATTCGACACAGCGCGATCACTGGCCGCGAAATTCGGCGCACTGCTCGACGACGACGTGCTGGTCGACGCATTCACGCACGCGGTCGACGCCATCGCGCCGCCGCCGAGCGAACGGACCCCTGCGCAAATGGCCAAGGC
>JBBQHJ010000017.1:0-30343 GCA_038323865.1 Gemmatimonadales bacterium | reverse complement strand
GCTGTAGTCGTCGGTGGTTTGTGCTTGCTGTGTGGGGGCGAGGAGTCGGGGGTTAAGGGCGTAGGTGCCTATTCCTCGACCCCGCTCGTATTCACACCGGGATGTGACATTCCGAGCGACCCTGAGCGCAGCGAAGGGCAGTCGAGGAATCTGCCCGCCCGCCTTTTCCGCATTGATCATTTTTGCTCTCCCTTGGCGACAATCGTCACCGCCGCCATATGGCCGCTCACGTTGAGCACCGTCGCAAACGTATCCGGAATCGCATCGACGGCGATGAGAATGCCAATGCCCTCAACCGGAAGACCAAGCGCAGCGAACAGCGGCGTCAACATGATGAACGCACCGCGCGGAATACCCGGCACACCAAAACTCAGGAACACCGCGGCAAATGCGACGGATAGCAATCCCGTCGCACCTAGAGGCACGCCATAGAACTTGCTGACGAACAACGCTCCCGTCGTCCACGACACAGGCGCCGCAACCTTGAACGTCGATACCGACAGCGGCAACACAAAGCCCGTCGTCGCCTGTGAAATACCGATCTGCTCGGCGCTCTCCACAATTGCCGGCAACGATGCCACCGACGAGCTCGAGCTGAACGCAATCAGCTGCGACGGAAGCAACGCGCGTGCATAGCGCGGAATCGGCGTGCCGGTCGCGAGTGCGACCACGGGATAGAGCAGCAGAATACCGATCACGCAGCCCAAGGAGTACGCAACTATATAGAAGCCGATGGCACCGACGAGGTCTGTGCCCGCGCGCGCGGCAAGTGGAAGCACCAGCGCGAACACACCAATGGGTGCGAGCACAATCACCCATCGCACCAACATCAACATGGCGTCGGCAATGCCTTGAAAGAACGCGAGCATCGACGTGCGCGATTCATTCGGAAGTCGCGCCACCGCAATCGCGAACAGCAGGGTGAAGATCACGAGCTGGAGCATCGCACCGTTCGCGGCGGCAGCGATGGGATTGGTCGGTACGAGTGACGTCAGCCACGTCCCGAGTGTTTGCGCCTGCCCGCCAGTCGACAACTGCTGCGCCGCTTCCATCGCACCAGAGGGCAGTGCCGGCCGCGAACTGGGCACGGGCATCATGCCGAATGTCAGGCGGATGACGGGAATCATCACCGCCGCCATGAGTGATCCGAGCAGCACGAACGTCACGAACGCGCGCAGGCCCAGTCGTCCGATCGCGCTCCCCGCTGTCGACGCCACGCCCGTAATAATGAGCGAGACGATCAGCGGTATCACCGTCATGCGAATGGCATTCACCCAGACGGTGCCAATCGGCGACAACCAATCGGTGAGCTGCAGTGCGCTCGCATTGCCACTCATCGCAATGAGAACGCCGATGATGATGCCGAGTGCCAACGCGATCAGAACACGATTGCTTTCTTTCATTGATTCACATCATGAGGTCGCCGCCGTTGATATCCAACGACGTACCGGTGAGATAGCCCGCGTTCTCTGACGCGACGAAACAGATCAGGTCTGCAACTTCTTCTGCGGTGCCAAGACGCGGCACGGGATAACTCTTCGCGAGACGTTCGAGGAGATCGTCCGACGCGTTCTCGCGCGTGAGCTCGGTGTCGATCATCCCGGGACAGATCGCATTCACGGTGATGCCGAACTTGCCGAGCTCCTTCGCGCTCGCTCGTGTGAGGCCGAGCAACCCCGCCTTGGACGCGGTGTAGTGTGCGCCGCCGAGCGTGCTGACGGTGCGCCCGGCTGACGACGAGATGTTGATGATGCGGCCGTAATTCTGCGCCTTCATGATCGGAAGCGCTGCCTGCGTGAACAGGAACGGCGCCGTCATATTCACCTCGAGCGCGAGGCGAAATTCTTCGACGGTCAGGTCGGGGAATCGCGTCGACCGAGCGAGCGCCGCATTGTTGACGATGATGTCCACTCGGCCAAAGCGCTCGTAGGTCTCCTGAACGATGCGCGCCGGCACGCCGTCGGTGGCCACATCGCCGGGCACGGCGAGAGCCCGCTCTCCGAGTTCTAAGGCGAGCTCCGTGGCACGGCCGGCGTCGCGCACATTGACAGCGACCGACCCGCCCAATGCGTAGATTCGGTGAGCGGCCGCCCGCCCAAGGCCGCGCGCGGCGCCCGTGACGATCGCCACTCTTCCTGAGAGATCGACGAGAGGTGCAGCTGGAGAGATGGTCCCTTTCCGCTGAAGTCGCGCGAATATACCACAGGAGTCTCAATGATGGCACGAACACACACATTTGCAGTGCTGCTCACTGCCGCGCTTCCAATGGTCGCGGCTGCCCAGAAGGTCAACAAGTACGGTAATCCGCCCACGGTGAAGGCCGCGCCAACGGCGGCTGCGATCTCCGAGCGCGACCTTCAGATACGCCTCTATCAGTTCGCCGATGATTCCATGCAGGGCCGCCAGATCGGCCGCATTGGCAACATGAAGGGAACCGATTACATCGCCGCCGAGGTGAAGCGCCTTGGTCTGCTGCCGGCGGGTGACAATGGGACGTACTTTCAGGTGCTGCCCTATCACCTGAAGACGTTCACGAGCCACTCGCGTCTCACCGCGAACGGCAATCCCATCGCGTGGGGCTCGGAGTGGATCGCGATCCCCGGCGCGCGTGCACCGCGTGCGATTGCGAATGCCGACGTCATCTTCGGCGGCGTCGCCGGCGACACCACGAAGCAGATCACCGCAGCGCAGGCCGCGGGCAAGTTCGTTGTGCTCCTGCCTGCACCACCGGCGTCTGCGCCTGTGGGCGGACGCGGGGGATTCCCCGGATTTGGTCCGAATCGCTTCGTTGATGCCGCTGCCGTTGCGACGATCGATCTCGATACCATTCCGCTCGCGAAGCGCGAGGCATTGGCGTCGCCACAGGTTGCGACGACGAACGCCGTCGGTGGCGGTGGACGAGGCGGTGCACCAGCGAATGCTCCGGTCGACTCGCTCGCCTTGTACAAGGCGCAGGTTGCCGCGCTCTCACCGGCGGCCACGATTCGTATCACACGTGAGGCCGCAGCAAAGCTCTTCACGCGTCGTTCCATTGAAGGTTTGAACCCCGGCAATCAGGGTACGCGTGTCACGGCGTCGCTCGACTATATCGAGACGCCGAGCAACTATGCGCGAAATGTTGTGGCGATCATTCCTGGCAGCGATCCCATTCTCAAGAACGAGTATGTCGCCGTCGGCGCGCACAATGATCACGTCGGCATGACGGCTGTGCCCGTCGACAAGGATTCACTCAAGGCATTCAACGACGCGCGCAACAAGATGCTGCTCGCGAAGAACATGATTGCAGTGACGCCGGCGGAGCTCGCGACGATTCACGTGAACATGGACAGCATCCGCAAGCTCGTTCCGAAGGCGCGTCTCGATTCGATCAACAACGGCGCCGACGACGATGGCTCCGGTTCCATGGGCGTGCTCGAGATTGCCGAGGCGATTCAGAATATGAAGGTGAAGCCGAAGCGTTCGACGTTGTTTGTGTGGCACACGGGTGAAGAGGCGGGCCTCGTGGGCTCGCGCTTCTTCACGACGAATCCCACGCTGCCGATGGATTCTGTTGTTGCACAGATCAACATCGACATGATTGGTCGCGGCCGCGCGGAAGATCTTCCGGGTGGTGGTCCGAACTACCTCGGCATTGTCGGCTCGTTCTTCGACTCGAAAGACCTGGGCGAGATGACGCGTGCAGTCAATGCGAAGCAGAAGGACCCGCTTGCGCTCGACGACAAGTACGACACCACGCTCACGTGGTCGGGCTACAACAACATCTATGGCCGTAGTGATCACTTCAATTATGCGGTGCAAGGTGTGCCGATCGCGTTCTTCTTTACGGGATTGCACGGCGACTATCACCAGCGCACGGATGAGGCGGAGTTCATCGACTATCCGCACTACGCGAAGATTGCGAATTACATCCGTGATCTCGTTGTCGAGGTAGGGAATGGTCCGCGTCCGCGGATCAATGGTTCGAAGCCGGCGCGTCCGCCTCGAGCTGTTGTTCCGTAGTCACAAAAAACCAGAAACAGCTCAATGTAAAAGAAGGCTTTCTGCTCTAAGCGAGAAGACTCACTACTCGATAGGCCATCACCGAAGGCTCTATTCGCGCGTTGATCTCATCGAGCTTCGCCTGCATGCTCGCGCGCATCGCCTCGAGCAATTCTTTCTCGTCCGAGCTGCGCGTCACCCGCAGTGGCTGAGGCACGCCCACGTGCGCAACGCGAGCACCATAGGGGCGCGGCAACGCGTTCGCGATCTTCTGCGACGTCGTGCTCCTCACCAGACGATCTCGCATACGCTTGAGACTCTCGCCGATCTCCTCCTGTGACAGCGTCGGCCCAGCGTAAATCTCGCGGCTGAATTCGCCGAGTCGCTTGGCTTCTTCTGCGCGAGCAACATCCTCGCGTTGGCGCGCTGCCTTCGCTTGCTTGGACAATCGCGCAATGAGCCGATCGAGCGTGTCCGGATCTCCGGCGTCATAGCGTTCGAGTAACACATCGATCAGCTGTCGCTGAAACGCTGTCTGTCGATCGAAGAAGGAACCCGTCGTGACAGCGTCATAGCCGAAGCGCTTCATCTGTACCCCAAGCACTCCCTCCTGCAGCGCCGCAAATCGCTCGGCCAAGCCCGCACCGGTGAGCTCGACGTTCAAGACGGACGCAATGAAATCGATCTCGGCGTCGAGCGCGCGGCTGACGTCGCCGACGTAGCAGAGCTTCCACACCAGCGGCACCATGAATACTGGCTTGTCCGTTCGCGCCGCCGCAGCGATCGCCATTTGCGCGATGCCGGGAAAGAGCGGATGAACGAAGTTGCTCGTCCACCGCACCGTGCCTTCGGGATGAAGCAACGTGTGGTCGCCGCGAAGCGCAGACTCGATGGAATACTCTCGCGCCGCCTCGCCGCCGTCATTGGCGATGAGATTGTTCATGCCCCAGAACTTTGGCGCCGCCGCGACGATGCCACGATCGGCCCAACTCGCCATGCGCGGCGCGACGATCGTGGAGATCTCCTTGTCGATCATCCAGTCGCAGCCGAACTCAGGATGATTGGGGCCGAGGAATGCGGCGGTGTCGGCGTTGACCGCGGAGCGCAGGAGGTCGAGTTCGGCGCCGGGAAGATCGAGTCGCTGGACGCGGAAATAGGTGCGCAGGAGGGCAAAGCGACTCACCACCCCGAGCACGGACATCAATCCGGCACTCGGCTGCGGGCGATTCCATGGTTTTTCGGGTTGGCGCTCGCTGGTCACGGTGGCGCGTGCGGGTGAGGAGAGCGGGAGGGGGCGGCTTGGAGCGGTCATCTTGGGATACTCCGCGTGAGATTCGACGCTGGAGTGTCGCAGTGGCCGGTCCGCTCGGGGTCACCTCCGAGTCATCCGTCCTAAGGGTACCGTTGAAGGGATCGATTGTTTCGCACTTGCGTATTCACGAAGGCGAACCCTAGTGTAGTGTCTAGCCACCACGGGGGCGCGTCCCAAAATGGCGGGCGACCCATTCGTAAAGTTCGCATTGAGCGTTGCCGATCGGTACCGCGTCGAGCAGGAGCTCGGGCGCGGTGGGTGGGGTGTTGTTTGCGCCGCGCGCGACCGGGATTTTGTCGAGGCTCGATCATCCGAACATCGTGAGCCCGTTCGACTCCGGTGAGTTCGATGGCGCGCCCTGGTATGCGATGTCGTATGTCGGCGGCGACACGTTGCAGCGAACGCTGAAGCGTGAGAAACAGCTCGGGATTCCCGAGTGCATCCGCGTTGCGAGGCTGTCGCGGAAGCACTGGCGCATGCGCATGCGGCGAACGTAGTGCATCGCGACATCAAGCCGGCGAACATCCTGTTGTCGTCGGATCGTGTGCGCGTGGTGGATTTCGGAATTGCGCGTGCGTTCACGACGTCGGCAGCGAGTCAGGGTTTGACGTCGAGTGGTGTGCAGATCGGGACGTTGAATTACATGAGTTCCGAGCAGGCGGCGGGGCATGGCGATGTGGACCGGCGCACGGACATTTATGCGTTGGGCTGTGTGCTGTACGAGATGATTGCGGGGGAGCCCCCCTTTTCAGGTGCGACGCAGGCGACGGTGGTGGCGCGTCATGTGTTGGATCCTGTGCCGTCGTTAAGGACGGTGCGGCCGTCGGTGCCGCAGGGGTTGGAGGATGTTGTGTACAAGGCGCTCGCGAAGTCGCCGTCGGATCGGTATCAGACGGCGAACGAGATGGTGGGTGCGTTGGCGGCGGCGGCGCTGGAGCCGGAGGTGTCGGTTTCGGGAGTGCGCCAGCGTCGACCGTTGTTTCGACGCCGTCTCGCTGCGAGTCTGGTCGTCGGCGCGTTGGGCGCGGGAGCGTGGGGCGCTTGGCCAGTGAACGCGAGAGAAGAGGACTCGCGCAGTGTCGCAGCGGCGGACACGAGCCGCCTTGTGTTGTTTCCAGTCACTCGAGGCGGCGGTGCCAAGGACGATGACGACCGCTTGCTTCGTGATGCCGTGCTGCGCTGGACGGGCATAAGTGTCGTCGATCAGCGCGAGGTCACGCACGCTGCGGTTGGCGACGTCTCTGCCTCTGCGCAGGCAGCAAGGAAAACGGTGCCGGTTCAGTGATCGCGCTCCTTCCCGGCGCAAAGCCACTGAACGTGACGCGGGCAAGTGCCGGTGTCGTTCCTCCAGTTGCACGATGGGACTGGGACGGGGAGAGAGCGGAACAGCTCATTGGAATGCCATGTCCCCGTGGTTGGTGTGAGCTGCACAAGGGGCTGTCGTATTCGCCGTCAGCATCCTTTGGAATGCAAAGGCTGGTATGACGAACAGTTGTTGGCGTCGCCGACGTCAACCAGCGGCGCACTCGAATCTCCTAACGTGAGAGGAATTGTCATACCTGAACCGGGGCTCGATACCAGAGGAATGAGCGGGTATCGCGCAGCTGCCTGGTTGCCGGTGGCGACCGTTGTACTGAACAGAAATTCGCCCCCGTACCACTCGAAGTATGGATTTGATCAAGACGTCGTTCCACTCGGGTCTGGCTTGCACAGCAAGGTGTCCATGTGCTTGGCGCCGAGTAGCAATCCTACGCATTGTGGGCCGAAGCCTGTCGACACCTGCATGAAGGACACGAAAAACGACGGATTTTGGTACAGCAAGTTCACGGCGAGAGACAAGAGCGAGAGGCTGCTGTGCGTTGCGTATCGCCCTAATGAATTCAATATTCAGCCACCGTCAGTCGTTCGCTGGCGCTGGACACTACGCGATGAAACCATCTGGGTCTCCTGTCCTGCCGGATGTTGTGAAGGGAATTCGATTGGAATGTGACGCGCAAAATAAGAACGGCCGCCCGAGGGCGGCCGTTCTTCATCTCAGTGCGGTGTATTCACTCGCTTAGGCTCCGGTCGTTTCTCCGCCATCAGCTTCGACTGGAACCGCTGCGACTCGCCAATACGTTCCACCTCGATCGCCACCGATTCCACCATCTGCTCCAATCGTTGCAATCGATCATCGGGCAACGCGAGGGGCGTTGCTGCTGCCTTCCGTGGACCCACCCGCCACAACCGGCGCGTCACTGCCGCCACAATCGGCAACGTGATCAACAGGACAAAGAGGCCGAGGAACTCATCCTTGCTCATGCCGAACACCTGCTTCTGCCGAAGGAAGAAGTCAGGCGGAAGCGGCGGCGCCGATACTTCGGCTAACTTCGGCGCGTCGCCTTTCACTTCGGCAATACGCGACTTGAGATCCTCGATCTTCGCCTTCTCGCCGGCGATGGCGCCGTTCGCCTGGTTCAACAGACTACGCAACTCGTCGGCTTCACGGCCCGTTGCATCACGCAACTGGCGCACGATCGACACCTTTTCGCCCTCGAAGCTCACGAGCCGAGAGACGGACGACATCTGTGCGGTAGTCAGTGCCATGAGCTGCATCGACGCCGGATCGGTGGGCACTATGTTGCCTGGGGTAGCCTGCAAGAGCATCATCATGATCAGTGCGGTGTGTTGACCCGTGGAACTTCAGAACGCCGCTCCGACATGAGCTTCGTCTGGTACCGTTGCCCTTCACCGATGCGCTCGATCTCTACCGCCATCGCGTCCATGGCCTGCTCGAGTCGCACGAGACGATCCTGATCCATGAACGACGGCATGGGCTCGACACGCTTTCGCGCGCCGCCACGCGCCATGCGAACGGCGAACGCAATCACGAGCGGCAACAGGAGCACCATGCTCGACAGCGCCATGAACTCGGGTTTGTTGTAGCCAAAGATCAAGTCGCGCGGCGGCATCCCGACCACGGCCACAGGCGCACCCAGAACTCGCTCGAGCTCCTGCGCCTGGACCTGCAGTCTGGCGATCATCGCGCCGCTGTTATCGATGCTCGATGACATGGGTACCATCTGCGCGATCAGTCCCTGCCGTGCGTTTCCGCTGGCCCCATCGATCTTCTGCTGGAGACGCGACCTCTCGACCACGAGATTCTCGAGCTGTCTCTCAGTGCTCGAGAGCTGCGCCTTCACCAACGCGAGCTCCGCGATCGGCTGCTGCTGCGACGTACTGTTTTGCATCATGTCTCGCTTGTCCCGGGTATTCCCCCTACGGGAGCAATACCCGGCGTGTTTCCCCTAGGCTTTTACCGCTGCCGGTGGCGGAGCCGACCGTGCCTGACGCTCACGCGTGAGATGCGGTGTGATCCCAAGCATGCGCTGGATGAGCATCAACTGCCCGCGATGATGCATCTCGTGCTCCTTGGCCGACATAAGGCCCTCGAAGCGCGTCCGCGGGTTCTCACCGGCGAAATCCGTGTACGTCTCGCCGAGGAATTCGGGCGTGAGCGTCTCGAGCCAGCTCGCATACTGCTCGCCCTCGCTCTCGAGGAGCGTGATGATCTCGTCCTTCGTGCGGGGCTTCTGCTCGTCGAGCGCAAGCTGCTGAAGGAACGCAGGGAAGTCGTAGCCCTTGATCGTGGTGATCTTGCGGTCGCGATGGAAATCGTCAGCGAGGCGATTCGTATACGCAATGTGCGTGAGCATCTGACGGACGGACTTCACGTCAGGTGCCGCCACGAAGTCGTACTGCTCCTCCGGAATCTCGCGCGCGAGCTTCAACGTGTTGCCGCGTACCGTCCGGTGCGCAGCTGCGAGTTCCTTGCCTCCGTAAACAGCCATTACTTGACTCCGAGGTTCTTCTTGAGGAAGGCCACAGTGCGCGGCCATCCGTCCTTCGTTGCATCGAGATTTGCCTTGAGCTCCGCATCGACATCCGCCTGCGTTTCCGCCGGCGTCGTCGAATTCGGCGTAGGCGGGCGCACCGGACGCGGATCGTCCTGCGCACGCAGGAAGCCGTGAACCGCTCCCTCGTAATTCTTGCCGTAATAGTCCTTATGCATTGCCTTCATTGCCGAGTCCAGCGCCGGCATGGCGGCGCCAATGCGCGCGTCCTTTGAACCGTTAAGCAGCATCACCGGCTTCTGGATCTTTGCCATGGAGTCTGCAACCGGAATCGGGCCGGCCATGTATGGGAACGAGCCGTAGAACGCGACGCCACCCGAGAATCCCCTGCCGTTGTTGATGGCCGATGCCCACGTCGTGCTGCCGCCCCAGCAATAGCCGATCACAGCATACCGCGGCGCAGCAGACGGCTGGCTCATCGCATAATTGGCGACGGCAGTTATGCCATCCATCCGCTCGGGAATCCCCACGCCGCCGATGAGCTTTCGCGCTGAGTCGTTGCTCAGTGTCACAGTGGAAGGGCCGCCGCGCACACGCGAGTTCAAGTCGGGTGCAATCGCAATAAATCCCTCAGCCGCTACCTGATCGGCAACGCCACGCACCCACGTCGAAAGGCCAAAGATCTCGTGCACCACGACGACAACGGGCGTCTTCGCATTCGCCGTCTTCGGATAGACGATGAACGCCATCAACGAATCGCTCGAACCCGGTCTCCACGGAATCTTCACGAACTCGGAATGTCTCGGGCTCGCCGACAGGCGCGCCTCCGCCGCGTTGTTACTCGGCGGCAGTGATTCATCGAATGCCGAGACGCCGGCCTTGGCCGACGCCGGCGGAAGCTGGATGTCGCCGGGCGACATGTGCGCAATGTGTTCGTCCCCCGAACCAGCGGGTGGACGTGACTGAACGGAGCACGCCGAGACAACCGCGGCGAGTGCGAGTGCGGGGCGAAGGAATGTGGACGCTTTCATCGGAAGCTCTCGAAGGAGGACTGGGGCAACCGGAAAGTGGCCGCGCTGAGCGGCGGATGTCCAGTGGGGAAAAGCGTGGGGTGCAGATTCCTCGACTTCGCTCGGAATGACACGTCAGCGAACAAGTGTTTTTGCACGTATCATTGGCGTCGAACACACTCACCCGACCGACTGACACATGCGTGCAATCCCCGCACTCGTACTCCTGAGCGCGCTTTCGGCTCCTGCCGCTGCGCAATCGTTTCCCATGCCGCTGGCGTCTGCAACGCAGCGACCCGACACCACCTACGATCCCATCAAGGTCCTTGCCGGACGACTGGACCTCGAGAAGTACAAGGCGACCATCAAGGGCCTCACGCAGTTCGGCGATCGCCGCCAGGGCACCGAGCGCAATCGCAAGGCAGTGGACTGGATCGAATCGCAGCTCAAGAGCTACGGCTGCGCCGACGTCGCACGCGTGGTGTACGACTACCAGCCGGTGACCCGCGATAGCGCAGCACGAGCGGCTGCAGCAGCTGCGGCGCGCACGCAGACACCCGCATCGCAGGGCGGTGGACGCATGCGCGGCATTCGCACACGCACGGGCGTCAACACAGATTCAATGAAGACCTCCGAGGCGCTTCGCAAGTTGAACGCGGAGCCGACCACTCCTGGTGAGCGTCAGGAGGTGTACTGCACGAAGGTTGGCAGCACGCATCCGGAAGAGATGTATATCATCGGCGGACACATGGACGGACATGGCTGGGGCGAAGCCGCAAATGACGATGGCTCCGGCACTGCACTCGTAATGGAGCTCGCGCGCATCTTCAGCATGCCGGACGTGAAGACGGATCGTTCCATTCGCTTTGCACTGTGGAACAATGAAGAATCAGGTTTGAACGGTGCGCGCGCTTACGTCGCGCAGCGTGCAGCACAGCAAGGAAAGGAAAGCCCCGTGGGTTCGGGCAAGTATCCGGAGCCCAAGTGGCTCGGCATGATCCAGCACGACATGATGTTGTGGGATCACGGCATGCCGCGTCCCGATGGAACGATGAACCCGGAGCAGCGCGCCGAAGCGGACGTCAATGTCGAGTTCCAGAGCAACTCGAAGATGGCCGATGCGTCGATGAAGCTCGCGTTCTACTTCCAGAATGCGAATGAGAAGTACGCCACCGACTATCCGGCCACGGTCGGGCAGCACATGACGAATACGGATAGCCAGCCGTTCCAGGATCTGGTGCCGTCGATTTCGCTGCGCGAGAACGAGCGCGGCCCGCAGGTCGGTGCGGGCTGGGATCCGCATTGGCATCAGGTGACGGACGTCTTCTCGACGTTTTCCGACAAAGATTTCCGGCTTGGATTGAATGCTGCCCAGACGACTTTGGGCGCGATCTCGCAGCTCGTGAATGCGACGGTGATCAGGTAAAACAAAGCCAGTTTTACATTGTGCGGATCATGACTGCCGGATGGAATGGATCACTGCTTTTTTAATAAAACGTCTCCGTTTGATCAGGCAGTTCCGATCCGTATCATGTAAAGCCGGCAGTTGTTATCAGTCCGACGGCTCGAGAAAACCAATCGCCTGACGCTCGCCGACATTCACGACGACGACGTAGAGCGCGAACGAGAGATCATCGTCGTCCTCGAGATCCTCTTCGTCGGACTGAAACTCCAAGCGAAACGCGCCCTCGAAATTCTCGTCCGTCAGCTCCGCGGGCACCGGATATGAGGGCGGCCCCATCTCGGCGAGACTGCCGTCGCACTCGGACAGTGAGCGCTCGCCATTCTCATCGGCGTTATCGGTCACCGACTCCCGCATGGACTGCGGCGTGTCGTAGGTGAGCGGCGAGATGGAGAACTCCGCCGGCGCAGGTCCGTCGGCGATGGTCTCGCGCACGACGTGCTTGAGCCCACCCTCCGGCAACTGGCTCTTCAGCCAGGGGGCAAGCATTGTCTCTGCGCGCCCAAAATCCTTGATCAGGAGCGCATTGGAGAAAGCGGTGAGAAAAGACTCCGTCGTCATTCCTTCAGCGTGCGAGAATGTTCGTGCTTCGGACTCTTATGGCTTCTGCCACGTCACGGCGGCGGACAGGTTGCCCGCTTGGTCCACTGCATTGAGAATCACCTTGTCCGGCGCAGACGCAAGAGCCAACGATCGCTTGTCGCCAAAGACAATTGCCGTATTCCAGGTTCCCGACGTCCGGCTGCGCACCACCCACCACCTCGGCAATTCTCCCGCGCCGGGCGTCAACAGTGCCGTGCTGCCAGTCACAGTGAGCACCGGTGCAGGGGGCGCTGTGGCGTCCAACCATGGAAACGCAGGTACCAAGGCGCGTGTTGTGTAGAGCGGGGCGAGCGACGCCGCGACGGCACCGCCCGAACGCTTCAAGGTAGACGTGGTGTTGTACAAAAGGTGTCCCGTGCCGCCAGAACGCGTCCGGGTCATGGTGATCTGATTGGGGATCTCGCTCGCGGCGTACGCGCTCGTGGTGCCGTCGTTCACACGGTACGCGGCGAGACCCGGCCACACGTACCGGCCCATGGAATTCTGCGCGAGCCACCAATCGAGCAGCGCGGGATAACTCTGCTGCGGCGCGGTGATGGACCAGTACAGCTGCGGAGCGAGGTAGTCGACCCAGCCCTGCTGGAGCCACTTCCTGGAGTCGGCATAGATGGTTGCGTATGCATCCAATCCGTTCACGCCGGCGGGATTTCCCGGACGCCAGATGCCGAACGGCGAAATACCAACCTTTACTGACGGCTTGAGCGCATGCACACCAGCGTACATGCGCGCGATGAATGCGTCGACATTCGCGCGACGCCAATCGGCACGCGAGAGCGTGGACCCACTGCGCGCGTACGAGCCGCTGTCGGGAAAGTCGATCAGCTTACCTGCCGCATCGTTCTCCTGATACGGATAGAAATAGTCGTCAGCGTGAATTGCATCGATGTCGTAACGCTGTACGATGTCATTCACCACGCGCATGACGTGATCGTGCACGGCGGGCTCGCCGGGATCGAGCCACAACTGCGTGCCGTAGACGCGCGTGAGACTCCGCTGTGTGTTGTAGAGGTGATTGGGCGCGAGAATCAGCGTGTCCTTTGAATTGCCGGCACGGAACGGGTTGATCCACGCGTGCAGCTCGAGTCCACGTGCGTGCGCTTCTGTCACCGCGAACGCGAGCGGATCGTAGCCCGGATCCTTGCCCTGCGTGCCGGTGAGCATCTCACCCCATGGCTCGATCTGCGACGCATACACCGCATTCGCTGCGGGGCGTATGTGAAAGATCACGGCGTTGAATCCCGCGCCCGCCGCCTTGTCGAACAGATCGGTGAGCTCAGCCTGTTGCTGCGCGGCAGTGAGCGTCTTCGACGAGGGCCAATCGATGTTGGCCACGGTGGCAATCCATAGTCCGCGCATCTCGCGCTGGATTGTGGGAGGGCCTGTATCGACCGGCGTGACTGGCGTGGGCGCTGTGGTGGCCGACGTCCCGCCGCATGCGGCGAGGAACGCCAGAAAAAGGTGTCGCCCTGAGGCCAAGCGCCGAAGGGCAACGTACCTACGAAGTACGTTGCCCCTCGCTCCGCTCAGGACGACATGTGCTCTATCGCCAAGCATCATTCAAGAGAAAATGCGAAGCATGATTGGATCGGGTGTCTCGACTGCTTCGTCGATCACAAGCCGTATGTAGCGCGCATCGACCGGTGCGAAGCGGTCGATCTTCGCGTTGCCGATGGTGGTGCCGCTCGAGAGAAGATACCAACCGCGCGCGGAATCAGTGCGTCCAAATACCGAATATCGCGCGACCTTCTGTCCCCGCTCGATGTCCTCCTCGAGCCGGATTGCCGACACACTATGCACGCGCCGCAAATCGCTCTCGGCGCTACGCAACGCGCGTGATGCCGTGAACTGGTCGACGCGCAGTGACGAAAACGCAGCAAGGCTCGCGACGTCACTCGCATGCAACAGGCCATCGCGCGTTGGCGGCACGTTGAGCAGCAGCTTTCCGTTTCGCCCGACGGACGTGCAGTAGAGATCGAGGAGATTTGCCGCCGAGCGCACCTTGGCGTCCTCAGCGGGATGGTGGAACCAGCCGGGGCGAATGGAGACGTCGACCTCAGCTGGACGCCACACGGTTCCGTCGCGATGGCCGTGTTGCAGCGCGTCGATGATGTTCGGCCCATCGGCGCCCGGATACGCGACGATTGATGGATCGACGGTTGACCAATTCGGGTCACCGGCGACGCCGCGTTCATTGCCGCACCAGCGCACGTCGGGGCCGGCATCGGAAAACATGACTGCGTCGGGCTGGAGCTTTCGCACCAGTGCCCAAGTGCGCGGCCAATCATAGATCTGCTTCTTGCCGTTTGGCCCTTCGCCATTCGCGCCGTCGAACCACACTTCGCTGATGGTGCCGTAGCGCGTGAGGAGTTCGGTGAGCTGATCGCAGTACAAATCGTTGTAGCGAGGCGAATCGCCGTACGCAGGGTTGTTGCGATCCCACGGCGAGAGATAGAGTCCCGCTTTCAATCCCGCGTCGCGACATGCGTCGACGAACTCGCGTACGACGTCACCGTTTCCGCTGCGGAATGGACTGCTGGCGACAGAGTGTTTCGTCGTCGCGGTAGGCCAGAGGCAAAATCCGTCGTGATGTTTCGCCGTCAAGATCATCGCGCGAAAGCCGGCGGCCTTTGCGGTGCGCGCCCACTGCCGCGCGTCGAGATTTGTTGGATTGAAGATAGAGGGATCTTCTTTTCCGTCGCCCCACTCGCGGTCGGTGAACGTGTTCACACCGAAGTGGAGAAACATCGCGAGCTCGTCGCGGTGCCACGCCAATTGGGGAAGGGTCGGACGCGGTCTCTCGGTGCTGGGCCGCCACAATCTCGCTGCGCCGATCGAGGAGGCGGTTGTCAACAGAAAGGCGCGTCTATCCACTCAGGCAGCTCGATGGTGAAAGTGTGCTCAAAACTGAATGCACAGATATCAGGACTGAAACTACGGACACTCCGGATGAAACAACGAACATGAAAAACGCTGTTACGCCGTATCCGGCGTGTCCTTTTCAAGTCCGCCGTTTCTGTGCATTCAGTTGCAAACCCTTGTGAACAACAGCAACTGCATGAGGTGCAGATTCCTCGACTTCGCTCGGAATGACACCAACTACTTCAACGACGTTTCGCGGATCGCACGGAACTCATTCCCGACACGCCACTCCGGCATCTTCGCTGCATTCGCCACGCGATAGCCGATCGTCAAGAACAGGTCGAGATCCGCCACAGTCCCCGAAAGATCCCAGAACGGCTTGATCTGATCGCTCGGCTTGTGATAGTCGTTCGTGGTGTAATCGTCACGACGCTTCATGCCGTAGTCAGCCGGCTTGCCGGTGAATTCCGTTCCGCCCTCGGGATAGAACGCCGGGATGCCAACCTTCGCGAAGTTGAAGTGATCGGAGCGATAGTAGAAACCCTTTTCCGGCTCTGGATCGGCCTTGAGTGTGCGATGCGCTTCGTCGGCGGCAGCCTTGGCGTAATCGTCCAGCTCCGATGCACCGAGTCCGATGACGGTGAGGTCGCTCGTCTTTCCCCAGACGTTGAGCTCGTCCATGTTGATTGCCGCTGCCGTCTTGCCAACCGGATAGAGCGGCATTGCGCCATAGTACGCAGAGCCTAGCAGGCCTTGCTCTTCGCCCGTGAGTGCGAGGAAGAGAATGGAGCGCTTCGGTGCCGTCTTCATGGCCTTGAATGCTTTCGCGAGCGTGAGAATGCCGGAGACACCGCTCGCATTGTCATACGCGCCGTTGTAGATCGAGTCGCCATTGATCTTTTCGCCAATGCCGAAGTGATCCCAGTGCGCACTGTAGATCACGTATTGATCCTTGAGCGCGGCATCACTGCCTTCGAGCTTCGCAACGACATTGCGTGAGTCGATCGTGCGCAGCTTGTTTTCGATCTTCACACTCGCGGTGACGCCGAGTGGAACGGGCTTGAACTCGCGCGTCGCGGCTTTCGCGTTGAGTGAATCGAAGTTCTGCCCTGCCATTGCGAAGAGCGCTTTCGCCTGATCGAGTGTGATCCATCCCTCGACCGCACTGCGCGTCATGTTCTTGTCCGGCGTGACCAGATCGAACTGCTCGGCGATCTTGCCCTGCACCACGCCAAATGGATACCCAGCGCGCTCTGTCTGGTGCACGAGCAGCACGCCCGCGGCTTTGTGCTTCATGCCCTGTTCGTACTTGTAGGTCCAGCGGCCGTAGTAGGTCATGCGATTGCCGCCGAACTGCGACGTATCCGCGAGTGGCGGATCATTCACGAGCATCACCAGCGTTTTTCCGGCGACATCGACGCCCTTGTAGTCATCCCAGTTGAATTCGGGCGCTTCAGTTCCGAAGCCGACAAACACGAGCTCTGACTTGTCGAGCAATGCCGTGGGCTGCACGTGCTTGGTCCACGCGACGTAATCATCCTTCCACTTGAGCGCCCGCGTGACGCTGCCGTTGGCGGCGGCGAACGTGAGCGTAGGAGCGTTCGTGACCGTGATGCCGACGAGCGGCACCTTCTGGATGTATGTGCCGTCGGGATTACCAGGCGCGAGTCCGATCGACGTGAACTGGCCTTCGATGTAGGCCACGGATTTGTCTTCGCCGGGTGTGCCGGGCTGGCGACCCGTCAGCGAGTCGTGCGACAACACCGCGATGTGGTTGATGATCGTGGCAGTGTCGATGGCAGCGAGGGCTTCAGCGGGGACGGGGTCGTTATTCGTCGCGGTGGCGGAGGTCGCAGGCGCGTCAGAAGCCTTCGAGCAGGCTGCTGCCATCAGGAGAAGAATCAGACGTTTCATGTTCGGTTTGAAAGGGCGGAAATGCAGATTCCTCGACCTCGCTCTGAATGACACCGTTGTTGTCCTGAGCGTAGCGAAAAAATCTGCTTGTGGCCGGAACTTCGGAGTTGCGAGGCCGTACGGACTTCGTCTGCCAATGTCGCGCCCACGCTCGGCAAATGCTATGTTGGACCCCCTACCACCCCACCCGCAGGATTCCCATGAAAAGCTTCACCCTCCGCTCGGGGAAGACGACCGCGCTTCAGCTCGTCGGCGTCTCACTCGTTGCGCTCAGCGGCGTTGCCCTCACCTGGCACCCGAAGACCGCCGTCGCACGTGACGCCGAGCCGACGTTTGCGCAGGATGTTGCGCCGATTCTCGACAAGAATTGCACGACCTGTCACCGGCAGGGTGGGCTCGGTCCGTTCACGCTGACCGACTATGACAGCGCCAAGAAGCGCGTCGAGGACATCAAGGACGCTGTCTCGAGCGGCTACATGCCGCCGTGGCACGCCGAGGGTCCGCATGGCGTGTTCAAGAATGATCGTCGCCTGTCCGATCAGGACAAGCAGACCATTCTCCGCTGGATTGACAACGGCGCCAAGCCAGGCGACATGAAGAGCATCGGCCCGCGTCCAGTGTATCCGACGAACTGGAGCATCGGGACGCCGGATGCGATCGTTTCCATGCAGGAAGACTTCACGGTGCCAGCGTCAGGCACAGTGGAATACATGTATTTCGAAGTGCCGACGAACTTCACCGAAGACAAGTGGATCCAGGCAATGGAGTTCATGCCTGGTTCGCGCGAGGTCGTGCATCACGTGCTCGTGTATGCGCGTGTTCCGCGTCCGGCCACCGCGCCGACAACCGCTCCGGCACCGGCTCCCGCAACGGCTCCCGCAACGGCTCCTGCAACGGCTCCCGCAACGGCGCCAACGGGTGCACCGGCAACGCCACCCACGCCCGTGCTCATTCGTAATCGTGAATGGGAGAAGACGCCCGATAATGGCCCGCGTCAGGATGCCCTGCATGGACCACCGCGCCAGATGGGCGCGCTCATCGGCGGAACGGCGCCGGGCACGAACGTGATGGAATTCACGAAGGGCACCGCGCTGCGTCTGCGCGCCGGCACCATCCTCACCTTCCAGATGCACTACACGGCCAAGGGTCATGAGATGCATGACCGCACGAGTGTGGGCTTCAAGTTCGCGAGCGAAATGCCGGACGAAGAAATTCTCTCGAGCCAATTCATCAACGGGACGTTCACCATTCCCGCCGGTGCAAAGGGCGTGTCCGTTCCGTCCGAACTCACGGCTGGCCAGCCGGTGAAGATCTGGGGCCTGCTGCCGCACACGCACCTCCGCGGCCGCCAGTGGAAGTACACGGTAGAGAAGCCGGATGGAACGTCGCAGGTGATTCTCGACGTGCCGCGCTACGACTTCAACTGGCAGACGTACTATCTCTTCGCAACGCCACTGCTCCTCCAGCCGGGCGAGAAGATCAAGGCGACTGCGTGGTACGACAACACGGCGTCGAAGACGAACCCTGATGCCACCAAGGATGTGAAGTGGGGCGATCAGACATGGGAAGAGATGCAGTACACAGGGTTCCTGTACTCGATTCCAAGTCGTCGTTTGCGGCCAGCGCCTGCGGGGCAGTAACGGAACTACAGAACTACGCTGGAGCGGATTGTTAGCGGATACAACTGAAACGGCCGGATACTTCCAAGTGAAGATCCGGCCGTTTCCGTCGATCCGCTCACCATCTGCTCCTGCGTAGTTCTGTTTTTGGCACCTCTGGCCGTGGGGGGTGTCAAAAGTGCAAGTATTGGCGTTGTAGACCCGACCTCGACCGCGTGAACACTCCAGAAAAGCCTGAAATCACCCAGCTACTCAAAGCCTGGGAGCGTGGCGATGAGTCCGCTGCTGAACGGCTGATGCCCGTCATCTACGACGAGCTGCACCGTCAGGCCGCACGCGCCATGCGCCGCGAGAACGACGAGCACACGCTCCAAGCCACGGCGCTCGTTCACGAAGCATGGCTACGCCTCGCCGACCAGGATCGCGCCGGCTGGAAGAATCGCGCGCACTTCTTCGGTATCGCCGCACAGATGATGCGACGCGTACTCGTCGATCACGCGCGCGCGCGTCTCGCCGAAAAACGCGGTGGCGCACTGCAACAGGTCACGCTCTCCGACATTCACGGCGACGCTGCCGAGGCAAATGGCGACGTCGATGTCATCGCGCTGCACGAAGCACTCGAACGTCTGGCGACGCTCGATCCCGATCAAGCGCGTCTCGTAGAGCTGCGCTATTTCGGTGGACTCAACATCGAGGAAACCGCCGCCGCACTCGATATCTCGCCCGCCACCGTCAAGCGCGAGTGGGCAGTCGCACGCGCATGGCTGCGCCGAGAGTTGGGCGCGTAATGGACGCTGCGCGGTGGCCACGAGTGAAGGAGATCTTCGCCGCGGCCATGGAACAACCAATCGCCGATCGCTCGGCGTTCGTCGCGCGCGAATCCAAGGGCGACGACGAGCTGCGTGAAGAAGTGCTATCACTCCTCGCAGCGGCCGATGGATCGGAGAGCATGCCGTCCGTGCGAACCGCCGTCGCAAACGCCGCGCTGCAATCAGTCCTCGAAGGAGCACTCGGCGCACAATACGAAATCGTGCGCTCGCTGGGTCATGGCGGTATGGGCGCGGTGTATCTCGCACGTGAACGCGCACTCGATCGCTTTGTCGCCATCAAGGTGTTGAGGCCCGAGCTCGCGGACATGCAGCAGGGACGCGAACGATTCCGCCGTGAAGCGCGGGTTGCTGCGCAGCTCTCGCATCCGAGCATCGTTCCGCTCTACACCTTTGGTGAGATCGGTGGCGTCTGGTATTTCGTGATGCGCTATGTGCGTGGCGTCTCGCTCGCCGATCGCATGCGTGTGGAAGGTCGTCTCCCGGCAACCGATGTGCGTCGCATTCTCATCGAGCTCGCCGATGCGCTCGAGAACGCACACCAGCACGGTGTGGTGCATCGCGATATCAAGCCGGCGAACGTGTTGCTCGACGAAGAGTCGGGGCGCGCGGTGCTCGCAGACTTCGGCATTTCCAAACTCCAGGGAGCGAACACGCTCACCGAGAGCGGCATGGTGATTGGAACGCCGAGCTACATGTCGCCGGAGCAGGCGAAGGGCGCGTCCGATGTCGACGAACGAAGCGACATCTACTCACTCGGCGCAGTTGCCTATGCGATGCTCGCGGGCCGAGAGCCGTTTGCGATTGCCGAAGGATCGCGTGTGGCGAGATCGTTCCGCGCACCCGCTGCACTGGAGGGAGTGCCGCCCGTGCTGTCGTCGATCGTGATGCGATGTCTCGCACGCGATCGTGCGCAGCGCTGGCCAAATGCGCGCGCGCTGCGCGAGGCACTCGATCGCACGGGAGAGAATGCGCGAGAGGTTTCCGAGCCGCTTCGCGATTTGCCGACGTTCGGACCGTACGCACTGCTATGGGTTGTTCTCTGGCTGGCAAGTGCGGCGCTGCCCGGTCGTGATTTTCGTGAGCGCGCGATGCTGTCGATCATCGCGCTCATTGTTCCGCTCGGATTGTTGCTGCACCTCTGGAATGCGACCGACGACGGAACGCCGGTGCACGACCTCGCGCGCATTGCATTCTGGCCGCCGGAGTGGTGGGGCATGTGGTGGCCGCGTGGCTTACGGCGCCCGAATGACATCTGGGCGAATCTGCCGTGGCAGGCGCGCGGAGTGCGTCTCGTGTTGAGCGCGTTCATGGTCGCACTTCCGCTCTTGATACTCGCCCGACGGTGGGTCGTTGCGTATGAGGTGACCACGGACTGGGTGAGCACGATCGAAGAGTCGCTGTTGTGGGGCGTTGCTGGATTCGTGCTCGTGATGCTTGCGTGGGCGCTGGCGCGTGGGCTGAACGGGCCGCAGACAGTGCGCTTGCTCTTTGGATCCACAACGGCTTCGCCCGGATGGAAGGCGCCGGCCTTTGCGCAGCTCGTGCGCGGAGCCGCGCCGAGTGCGCCACCAGAGCGCGATGTGGCGGCGGATCACCAGCGTGCACTGCGCGATCTGGTTGGTCAGCTCGAGGAGGAGGCGACGGTTCGCGACAATATTCTTCGCGCGGTGGATTCTGCGAGCGCGCGCGTGCAAGCGATCGATACGGAGTTGAGCAAGCTCACGCGCGATGCGAGTCCCGGCGAGATCGATCGATTGACGGCGCAGTTGGCAAACCTGGAAACGCAGTCCGGATCCGAGCAGGATGAACTCGCACTTCTGGTGCGCAAGCAGATCGATGTCGTCCAGCGCATGCGTGTGCGCGGCGAACTTCTCTTGCAGCAACGCCGACAGATATTCAGCCTGCTGCGCGGACTCTGGACACAACTCGCGGCACTGCGCGATGGGTCCGGCGCCGCCGCGCGTGACCGCGTACAGAGTCTATGCGCGGAGCTCCTGAGTCTGCGGGCCGAGTAGCGATTTGGTGAGCGCTCCACCAATGATTGTGATTGGCACCACCTGTACGAACTGAATCAGCAGCGCCGTTGCGATGGCTGCCGATTGTGCGACGCCGAACGGCAACAGCGTTGCCGCATAGATGGCCTGAAAGACTCCAACATTTCCCGGTGTCGCGCGCACGAGAAAACTCAATCCAACCGCTAGCTGTGCGGCGATGGATGCGCCCAGTGTGATGTCGAGGTGCGTGGCGCGCGCGACGGCGTAGTACGTCGCCACTTGAAGTGCCCACGCTATGAGTGACAGCAGCATCGCAGACCCGAACGCACGGGCGGCACGCGCGCGTCGCGCCGATACGACAACGAACACAACCGCGCAGAGACCAATCACACCTGTCGCGTGCATGCGCCACCGCATGATGGCCTCGGGAATTCCAGGGAACGACCACGTCGCGAGCACGACGAGCAACACATAGCTCACCGCATCGAGGCTGCGCTCGAGTGCCAGCGCGCGCGTCACAGCGGCGACGGAAATGCCCGACCGGCGTGCAATCATTATGACGCGCGCCGCTTCGCCGCCTTGTGCGATGAGCATGTTGTTCAGCGACGCACCGGCCAACGTCGCTCTCAGCACAAGCGCGAGCGGCACCTCGCCCTCGCGCCGAAGAAAAATCCACCACCGCACGCCCTTGCAGGCCAGTGAAAGTGCGTTGACGGCGGCGGCGAACAGCAACACCAACAGGCTCGCGTGAACCAGCGCGCCGAGCATGGCGTGCCAGTCGAGCCGCCATGCGACAAATGCAACCAGTCCAAGTAGAATGACCGAGATGCCTGTCGTCCTGAGCGCAGCGCGGGACCTGCTTTTCAGCACGGCTTCTGCAACACGCTCATGAACTGCGGCGTGATGAAGAAGTCCAGCGCACTCTCCGTGGCGAGCAGACCGCACCGTGCAGCGATGTGCGCAATTCGTTGTGGAGTGAACTTGTGCACATGTAGCTGCCGCGCGAGCCACGGACTTCCAAAACCAATCCACGCGCCCGGCATCGCGTACAGACCACGAATGGGCTCGGCGGGATAAACCAGCAGAATGCGGCCGCCCGGCTTGAGCACACGAGCCATCTCCAATACGGCCGCATCGGCATCCACAATGTGCTCGATGGCGTGAAACGAATAGACGTGATCGAACTGTTCGTCGTCGAAGCGAAGGAAGTTCGCGTCCATCACCGAAAGGTGCTCGGTAACGCCATGTTCGATGGAGCGTGGATTCACGTCAATGCCCCACGTCGCAGGCACCGCCTGCTGCATGCGCTGCGTCAGCCATCCGCGACCGCATCCCACCTCCAGCAGGCGATCATAGGGGTGCGGGCGCAGGTAGCGCATCACCCTGCGCGCATGCCGCCCCGTCTCGATAGGGCGATTGAGCATCGCGTAGTTCTCTGAATCGTACGTCACGCTCTCGAGCTGTTGCTCGGCATCGGCTACACGGAGCCGAGGAGGGAGAAGCGTGGGTCTTGAATTGTGTGTTTGCTGGCGGGCAGCTGCGCTGCGCATTGTTGGCGCTCCAGATGAGGGTGGTCATCCGGAACGCGCAGTCCTCCTGCAAATCGGCTCAGGGCAGAGTGTACTCGAACTCGTATTTGTGTTCCTTGCCCTCGACGATGATCAGCATCGAGCCGCTCAGTCCGGTGAGTTCCTCCGATCCGGAGTCGGGCACCACGTTGACGTTTAGCGTGGGCGCCCCACGATTCATGACACCGGTGTGCATCAACGAGAACGTGCCCACGCGGCCCTCGAGTGTTCCGGTGATTGTCTCCATGGCGACGTAGCCCGCTGAATTTTGCACGGGTGTGCGGATAGCCAGCATCTCACCCTTGCTCGTGCCGGTAAGGTCGCCGCTGAAGTGTTTGTCGAGTGAGAGACGTCCGAGTCCCGGTGCGTCGGATGATTGTGGAGCGAGTTTGACTTCGAATGTTCCGGTAGCGCGGGGCATCTATTTGCGGTTGGTGGTTCTGTGTCATTCCGAGCGAAGTGGTGTCATTCCGAGCGAAGTGGTGTCATTCCGAGCACAGTCGAGGAATCTGAACCTCACGCCATCGAACTTCTGAAACTGACTACACAGATGGGAGGGAAAGAAACTGCGGACACTCCGGATTGAAACTACGAAACCATTTCTCTGCTTTCTCAGATTGGCCTTCGGTCCGCAGTTTCTGTGTCTATCAGGAGTGTCTGTGCATTCAGTTTCAGCACTGTCCACGCATCAAACTGGCTGCTCAATTGACGGACTCTGTGGCGTGAACATCACCGGACCACTCTCCGTGATATGCAGACAATCCTCGAGTCGAATGCCAAACTCTCCATACGACACAATTGTCGGCTCATCGCTGAAGCACATGCCGGGCTGGATCTTCGTCTTGTTGCCGCGCACGAAGTTCGTCCACTCGTGTCCATCCATACCAATGCCGTGCCCGGTCCGATGCGGCAGGCCTGGCAACTTGTAGTCGGGACCGAAGCCGGCAGCGGTGATCACCTTGCGCGCAGCCGCATCGACAGACTCACACGTTGCGCCAACCTGCGCCGCGGCAAGAGCAGCGCTCTGCGCGCGCTTCTCCGTGTCCCACACATCGCGCATGCGCTGTGTCGGTGTACCAAACACCGTGGTGCGTGTGATATCGGAGATGTATCCCTCCAGGTTGCAGCCCGCGTCGAGCAACACGACGTCGCCATCCTTGAGCTTTTGCGGCTGGATGCTGCCGTGCGGAAATGCGGTGTACTTGCCGAAAATCACGAGCGCGCCATCCGACACTCCACCCAGGCCACGCACCGCCGACGCGTACGTCGCACCGAGTTCGCCGGTCGTCATCCCTTCCTTGAGCGACTTGAGTGACTCGCCGATCGCTTGCAGCGTGATGTCATTTGCCTTCTGCAACAACGCAATCTCGGCGGGCGACTTGAACATGCGACATCCGGCCGTCACCGCGGTTCCGAGGACGAAATCTGCGCGTGGCAATTCCTTCTTCACGCCGTCGTAGACGAAGAACCGCAGACGCTCCTCGATGCCGATCCGGTTCGTTGCCTTCCGATCACGCAAAATGTTCGCGATCACGCGATAGGGGCTCTCGTCTTCCTGCCACGGCCTGATGTCAGTGCCGAACTTGATCAGCTCGCGTGCGCGCTCTTCCTCGAACGCCGGCGTGACCCAGGCGAGTTCACCTTTCGCCGGAATCACAACCGCGAATGTCCGCTCGCTGTTGCCCCACCGGGTGCCGGTGAAATAACTCATGCTCGTTCCACCCTCGAGCACCATCGCATCGATGTGATTCTCGGCCATGAGCTTCTGCGCCTTCGCGATGCGTGCGCGGCGCTCGTCATCAGAAATCGGGCTCGCGGCCTGAAGCGAAGCCGCGGTCGCGCCGAAGTGGCTCAGGTCGACATGGCGACCAAGTGAGGCAGCGCCAGCGAGCAGCGCAGAGTTCGTGATGAATTCGCGTCGTTCCATGATCGATGTGGAATTGTTGGGTGTTTGAGAAACTACCTGTTCTCGAGCGCGAATAATGTCGAGTCGACAATGCTGCCACGTCCAATCTTCCTCCGCGAATCGAACTCCGCCCTGAAATTGGTCGACATCAGGGCAACCAAGGCGAGGCAGGCAGCTCGGCGCGGCATCTATGGGCGCACTCCGGGGGTGGGTCCCACTCCTATGATTGTGGCTATTCGGCATTGGCGCCAGTAGCGCCCTCCGCCTAGTCGGTTCCGTCGCGGGAGAAGGGCGTGTAAACCTTGCTGTTTCCCGGGCAGCTCACCGTGGAATTGAAGTTTGCAAACACGCCATCCGGGTTGGTCTTCCACACCCACACGTGGAGGTACCAGATGTTGAGATTGTCCTCGCGGTGCATGGTCTGGCCAAGCCAGACCGGTGCCACGGAATCGCGCGGATAGAGGCGATAAGGGATGATGAACTCGACGCCGTTCAACTGATACGTGCCCTCTGCTGTCTTCTCGTAGAGGAGGATCTGCGGCTTGTCGAGGCTGAGCGTCGGCGCGAGGTACGCGCGGTTCACATGGTGGTATCCCATTGCACCATGGTGTTCGTGCACGAGGCACTCGGGCACCTCGCGCGGATAGCCCGCGGCGACGGCCGCATCGATGCTCTTGTAGGGCAGCGTGGCGCTGCGCAGGCGATCGAGGTCAGCGTCGATCCGGGGATTGCCGGAAGACGGCGCGGCGGATTGCATGGCCTTGGAGCACGCGACGAGGACAACGAGCAGGATGGCGGTTCTTCGCATACGCATGATGACCTTCACTCGAGCGCACGAGCCACAACTCAGCGCGCTATGGCTCCCCGGTTGACGGTTCCCTAACTTCTGCGACATGGACCTGCGCGAGAACCTCCAGCGCACTTTTGGCACCGCATACACCATCGAGCGCGAGTTAGGCGGTGGTGGCATGTCGCGCGTGTTCGTCGCGCACGAGAATGCGCTGAATCGTTCGGTGGTCGTAAAGGTCCTGCCGGAAGACATGGGAGGTCAGCTGTCGTCGGAACGCTTCAAGCGCGAAATCGCGATTGCTGCGCGGCTTCAACAGGCGCACCTGGTACCGCTGTTGTCGGCGGGCGAAGTGGACGGCATACCGTTCTTCGTGATGCCGTTTGTGGAAGGCGAAACGCTGCGCGCGAGGATTGCCCGGGAAGGCGAGTTTCCGCTCACCGACGCCGTGCGCATCCTGCGTGAAGTCGCTAGCGCGCTCGCGTACTCACATTCCCACGGCGTGGTGCATCGCGACATCAAGCCCGACAACGTGCTGCTCTCGGGTGGCGCAGCGATGGTCACGGACTTCGGAGTCGCCAAGGCCATCAGTGAATCGCGAACGCTCGGCGGTTCGTCCGTTACTGAAGTCGGCGTCGCGCTGGGCACGCCCGCGTACATGGCCCCGGAGCAGGTGAGCGCCGATCCGCACGTGGACTTTCGTGCCGACGTGTACTCGTGGGGCGTTATGGCCTACGAGTTGTTGACCGGACAGCCGCCATTTGTGGGACGCAACGTACAGGCGTTGCTCGCCGCGCATGTGACCGAGACGCCGGAGCATGTCGCGCGACGTCGTGCGTCCATTCCGCCTGCGCTGGCGCAGCTGGTCATGCGCTGCCTCGAAAAGCGCCCCGCCGATCGTCCGCAAAGTGCAGACGAATTGGTTCACCAGCTCGATGTGATCGGGCCGACGCTGGGTACAACCGGCATCGCGCACGCCATCCCTCGCGCCACCGGAATGCGACGCGTCGCTGTCCTTGCCGTCATCGTGGCGATTGTCGCGGTCGGAATACTCGCCTACCGGAGCTGGAAGACACCGGCTGCCGACGCGCGCATCCAGTCCATCGCGGTCGTGCCACTCGCGATGAATGCGGCCGACAGCGCGGACTACTTCGCCGACGGCATTGTCGAGACACTCATCGCAGCGCTCGCGAAGGTTCCCGGACTCGAGGTGCGGCCAAGTTCTGCATCGCTCGCCTTGCGGGGAAGGCATCTCAGCGACGCCGACATCGGACGCATGCTCCACGTCAGCACCCTGCTGCATGTATCGGTGCGTCGCGCGCCGCCCAACATGCGCATCATCGTCGACCTCTCGCGTGTCGATGATGCCAAGGTGCTCTGGGCCGATCAGCAGGAGCGCCCGCTCAACGAAGTGTTTGCAGTACAGGATTCAATCGCGACGCAAACGGCACACGCGCTCACCATCCATCTCGGCGCGAGTGATCGCGCGCGCGTGCGCTCGTTCGGCACCGACAACCTCCAGGCATACGACTTCTATCTGAAGGCCCTCTACGCCAAGCAGAGATTCGACGAACCATCGCTGCGTCAGGGACTGGCGTTGATCGACTCCGCGCTCGCCAGGGATCCTCGCTATGCACAGGCATACGCGACCATGGCCGAGATCTGGGTGAACCTCTCGGACGATTGGGTGGCGCCGAGCGAAGGATATGCCAAGGCGGAGGCCGCGGCTCGACGTGCGCTGGAAATCGATTCCACGCTTGGAACCGCGCGCGGCTTTCTTGCCATTGCGGGCGTGACGCTGCATCGCGACTTCGTGGGCGCGCTGCGCGAAGCGACGCGTGCAATGCACGATGACTCACTGCAGGCATCCAGCATCTACCCGCTCGCCGGCGTCTTGAGCTTCGCGGGACGTTCCGATTCGTCGCTCCGCATCGGAGCCCACGCCATCTCACGCGATCCAACCAATAGTCTCTATCATCTCGTCACGGCTTGGGCGCTCTTCGACGCCATGCGGATCGACTCGTCGATCGTGGAGTATCGGAAAGCGATTGCGATCGAGCCGGAGCTGCCGCCCGCGTGGAATGGCTTGGCAGAATCGCTGCTGGATTCCGGCCACCCCGAGCAGGCGCTCGAGGCACTCACGCACGGCGAGGCGCAACACAGCGCGCATCAGGCCGCGATGATTCGTACGCTTGTCGCGTTAGGCCGGCAGGCGGAAGCGCGAAAACTGCTTGCCGCGCTGGTGGAAGACGCACGCCACCACTACGTGAGTGGCGACTACATCGCAGCGGGATATATCGCGCTCGGTGACACGGACCAGACGATGCGATGGCTGGAGCGCGCGAACGAGCAGCGATCGCAATGGATCCTGGTTGCGCGCTCCGATCCGAGGTGGAAACCGCTTCGCGGCGACCCGCGTTTCAAGAAGCTTGTGTCGGAGATTGGTCCGGGTTAGCTCCGCCGTGGTTGTAGAGGAGCATCGATAGCGCTGCGACGACAGCACCGGCCACCCAGCCGGCAAGCCAACGATGGTTTCTGCGCCCTACGGTCAGGGCAGGATCGTGTTGATTGGATTCCGTGCGCAACATCGCGACCACGCACATGGCACCTTCAAGCTGGTGTTCAACGCGCTGATGAATTGACCGGATGAACCTTCGCACTCGACTTGCTGCGCTTTCTCTGGCAGCGGGCACACTGATTGGTTGTTCCAATCAGCGCAGCAAGTCGTTCGATCACTCCTCGCTAAACGCAGTATTTGCGCTCGGTCTCGACTCGTTGGCCGCCGCGCTCGACAGCGTTGCCGAGCGTTCCGTCAATGGCGCGCGACCCGAGCTGCGGCGTGCATTCATCGATGCACGCCGCACCTTCAAGCTCCACGAGCTGCTGATCGCGTCCGAGAGTCCGCACACCATGGGCGTACTCAACGGACCGCTCCCCGAAAACGACGACGATCCAAACCAGCCGCTCGGCGGCGCGGCCGGATTCCAGCGACTCGAAGATCGGCTCTACGCCGACGGCGAACTCTCTGCGTCTGATCGCTCATCCATTCGCGATGATGCAACGCACATGAGCAAGCAGGTTACGGCTCTGCGTACCCTCGCGCCAGAATCGGCGCTTACGGAAACGCACATGCTCGACGCCATCCGCGAAGAGCTCGCACGCATCTCAGTGCTCGGCCTCGCCGGCTTTGATTCGAACAGACCAGACGCCACGATCGCCGAAGCGCATAACGCGCTTCTCGGCATGTCACGCTACATCGGTCTGGCGCAGCGTGAGTCGGCATTGCACGAAGAGTGGAGCGCGCTGGACAGCGCTGTGCTTCACGCCGCACAGGTAGTGAATCACCAAGATCGACTGGCATTCATCACGACGCAGCTTTCGGAGATCGGCAAGAGATTGGCCGTACTCCGCGAACGTTCGGGCGCGGTGAACGACTCGCTGCGTCTTGTCTGGCGTTCGCGCGCATCCACGGTATTCGAGCCCAACGCCTTCGACGCATCAGCCTACGCACCCGCGTTTGCCATGCATCCAACGCCTGACGTGATCGCACTCGGCGAACGTCTCTTCAACGACAAGCGACTTTCAGGTCCGCAGACTGTGTCGTGCGCCTCATGCCACATTCCGGCGCTCGCATTCACAGATGGAATGGCGCGACACGGATCGATCGACGGCTCGTCCGTGATTGGGCGAAACACGCCAACGCTTCTCAATGTTGCACTGCAGCCGAGTTTCTTCGCTGATGCGCGCGTGAACACGCTGGAAGATCAGATTCGCGTCGTGCTGTCGAGCAAGGTCGAAATGGCGAGCTCACCGGAACTCGCAGCGCAGCGCATCATCACCGATTCCGGGTATCGCGCCGCATTCACGCATGCAGTTCCAAATGGCCTGACCGAGGCATCGCTACGCAACGTGCTCGCCACATACTTGCGCACGCTCGTGCGACTCGACTCACGCTTCGACGCCGCCATTCACGGCGACACAACGGTTCTCACGTCGAGCGAGCGAAACGGGTTCAACGTGTTCATGGGCAAGGCACGCTGCGGGACCTGTCACCTTGCGCCCCTCTTCAACGGCGTCATGCCGCCGGGCTACGTGATCTCAGAACCGGAAATCATCGGCGTGCCATCGCGAGCGGACACGAGTCACGCCACACTCGACACCGATCCCGGTCGTTCACGGGTGAACAAGAACAAGCGGCATCGCGGCGCTTTCAGCGTGCCTACACTCCGCAATATCGCGCGGACAGCGCCGTACATGCACAACGGCGTCTATGCCACCCTCGAGCAGGTGATCGACTTTTACAATCGAGGTGGCGGCTGGGGCGTGGGAGCGTCCGTCCCCGAACAGACGCTCCCCAAACGCCCACTGCATCTCACAACCGTCGAGCAGCGCGATCTCGTCGCGTTCCTGGGAACGCTGACGGATCGCGCGCGCTGACCTTACGGCACCGCGACGGTCTTGGTGATCGAACCCGTCAAGCCGCTCGCATCCGTCACCGTGAGCTTCACCTGGTACGTGCCTGCACCGGTGGCGCCCCAGTAGTTGCGTGTGGTTGGAGCCGTCTTGGCCTCGATACGGCCGTTGCCCCAGTCCCACGTCCAGCTGACGATGCCGTGATCATCTGTGGAGCTCGTGGCATCAAAGAAACACTGATGCGGATTCGGCTGG
>JBBQHJ010000016.1:0-30981 GCA_038323865.1 Gemmatimonadales bacterium | reverse complement strand
ACCTCTCGCGCAATACGCCGCACCCCTCACGATCGCCGGACGCCGAACCTCTCGCGCAATACGCCGCACGGCTCACGCAAACGGAAACGGCCCGCCCAATGGCGGGCCGGTTGTCACGTCTCTGTCAAGGTTAGTTTGCGGATTAGTATCCGTCGTATTAAAAGGCCCGTGCGTCTGCCTCGCGCAGACGGTCGAGCAGCGACTCCAGTGGTGCAAACACCGGTGCTGCCAGGCCAACCACTGGTGTCAGCGACACCGTAATGGCGCGACGCGCACCTTCCGGCCAATCGGGCATCGACAGCCCCGCACACAGCCGGCGGATCATCTGACCACACTCGCCCAACAGCTGCGACGCGGTCACGTTCAGCGTATCCAGCGGAATCTCGAGGTCGTGCGTGACGAGTTGCCCCGTTTTGCCGTCGCGCCACGCGGCATCACCTACCGCGCCCCGCTCCGCCCACACGCCCAGATGGCGTATGGCCTCCAGATTGTCATGCCCCTGGCCAGTGCGGTGTGACTCCACCGCCGCGGCCAGTGCGAACGCGACGCGCTCGGCACTCGGCTCGCCATACAGTGTCACAACATCACGTGCGGGCCGCTCGGACGATGCCGAGGACGGAACCGAATTGACGTGTGCAACCACTGGCGAGTGATCGGGGCCTTCCTCGAGCATTACGAGGACATCCATACCCCCTCCTGAGATAATTCCTGCTGCATAGTGACTCCACCAACGAGCGGGCTCGATTTGGAGTTTCGGCTGGATCAGCTCAGCACTGAACCGGTCGTCCCGAATCGAACACGATCATCTCGCCAAAGTTCCTGTACCCACGTCACGAACCAGTGACGTGCGCGTTCCCGTTCGAGAACGACACGCCGGTGCGTTCAGGGACTCGTGAACCCCTCGGTTTTCGCGAAAAAGGCATATCGCATACCAATGGTGAGTGCGATTGCCGATGCGAAGTAGAGCGCGCGCAATTCCCCGACATCGAGAAAAGCGGCGAGCCCACCGGGCGTTCGTGCTACGATGTGGAGGTGAACGAGGTAGCCGGCGAGCGCTACACCGAACGCCGTCATCGCGCGGGAGAAAGGTCGGCGTGATGATGTGAGCCCTACGGTGACACACGATGCCACCGCGCTCATGACTAAAACCACCGCAACCCCTGCCAGCGTCACATCGAAATGGAAGCCAAATACGTTTTCCGCGCGCTCACCGATCAGTGTGCGAGCACTCGCGTTCAGTGGCTGCCAGATCGTGCCATGGCGATGCCCCACTCCGACGAGCATTCCAAGGATTGTCGCGGTAGTCAATGCGGTTGCGCCGATGATCTCCGCGCGCCGGCCCGGCCCGCGGCGCGGCCATGGTGCAATCGGGATGTACGAAGGCAATTCGCTCACGCCGCGAAAAGAATCGGCTCGTCCGCATCCGCGACAGTCCTGAACAACAAACGCGCCCACCGAATTGGTGAGCGCGTTCGTGTCATCACAGCGGGGCGGTCAGGGATTCCCGATTCCGACACCACCACCAGTTCCAGTTGGATAGCAGTCCGGCTCGGTGGCCGGATCGCACGCCTTGCCCGTTGATGTGTTGTAGCCGGAGAAGTGCTTGATACGCCGCAGCGTGATATTGCCGGACTGGTCGACATAGGTGCGCAGCGTTGGATCGCTCGGCACTTCGTCCACGCCGGGATCGCCGATCACCGATGACCACTTGATGGCGAACGGAGAGAGGTCGGAGGCGGCACCGACGTTTGTATTGCGCATGTACAACCACACCCAGCGCGACGGATTCGACGACGGCACAAACCGAAGCGAAGGCGTGAAGTCGATCCACGTGCCGGTCTTTGCGGTGCGAACAACCGCATGAATTGTGATCGGCGCCTTGGCGGGCGCGCAGTCCTGATCCCACGTGCCAAGACCGTAGCTCGACGTTGCAGGGTCGCAAATCGATCTGGCCGGGAAAACGACGGCGTTGTTCCCCACGAAGAAAACGCCGCCACCTGCGGTGACAGTGAAATCAGCAGAGGTATTGTCGGGTTCGCCGCCGTCGAGGTTCAGCTGGGGACGGTCCGCAGGAGCGAGGGCGGCACTGACGACGGTCGGGGCGGAGCGAGCCGGCGTGGTCGGCGCTCCATCTACACAGCCCGCAACCACGATCGAGGTGACCAGGGTGCTGACTGTCTTCCAATTGGTTCGAATCATTTCAACTCAGAGCACGAACGTTACTGCGCCACGCCAGATCTCTGCATCGAAATCAGCCAATGGATGTTCTTAACCTTAACACCCTATAGTCGAGACCGCACGGGTGTACATCACAAGATACGATCCTTTTCAGCCCGAAACAATCCCGGAGACCAACGCCCGCAGGCTGCCGAACTGCTTCCGGAGCTTCGGATTTCCAAGCACTTCGGGGTGGCTATGGTAACGCTCGGTTGCCTCCGCTACCATCTTCGGTGCGTGCGGCACAAACACCCCCCCAAACTGCGCAACGAGCCAGAGCGCGCCTGAAATTTCGCTCGCATGTGCCAGCGCTACCGAGCGCTCGAACAACGCGAGCGCCGCGTCCACATCGCCCGCCGTCATCAGGAACCTGAGCTTCAACGCCTCGATCAGCTCACGGCCCTCGAACCAGGCTCCGATTCGCTCGCTCAGCTGGTCGCCACGTTCCATCGCCGTTTGTGCGCCCGGCAAATTTCCGAGTTCGTAGCGGCAAAGCCCCAAGCCGCCATATGCGCCGGCCTGAATCGGGACCTGTCCGATGCGATCTGCAAGGTCAACGACGAGTTCATACGTATCAATCGCCTCTCGCGGACGGTCGTTGTCTCGCTCGAGATGCGCCAGATTGTACGTCGCGTACAGCTGCTCCTCGCTGTTCTGCACCATCGACGTGAGACGCAGCGCCTCCGAGAATGCACGCGCAGCCTCAGGGTAGTCGCCGATTCTGCCGGCCAGTACACCGAGATTCAGTTCGGCGCGGCCCCATGACTCAACCAGTCCGGCCGTCCGTGCCTCCTCAACAGCCACCTTGAGCATCCGCCACGCCTCGTCGGTGTTGTTACAAAAGATCTCGAGAATTCCGATGTTGTTGAGGCCACGCACACGACGAAATGCGTCGCCGCGAGCGGTTGCGATATCCAGCGCCTGACCGAACAGCTCACGCGCCCGAGATGCGTTCTCCAGCTGCAGGGTGGCCGCAAATCGGTTGCACGCATCGGCCAGGAGAATGTCGTCATCTCCGCGTCGAGCAATTTCGACCGCCTCTTCGGCGACGCGCTGCGCCGCGCGGACTTCGCCGAGGCGCCAGTGCATCTGTGCCATCAGCAGGAGAATGGAGGCACGCTCGATGTCCGCATCGACGGTGCTCGCGTCCGCCTCGAGTGTCAGGAGCACATCGAGCGTCTCGCGAGCACCTGTTCCCCGTTTCATTCGCACCAGCGCACGGGTACGCTTGAGCGTAATCGCCTGCACGTGCTCGGGCTGCAACTCGTAGTACTCCAGCGCCTGATCGCAGAGCTCCTCTGCCTCTTCATAGCGACCCGCTTCCTCGGCCAGCCGCGCCATGCGCACGCGCACTTCGGCGCGCTGCCCCTCGGTCGGCGCATTGCGCACGGCGCTCGCGAGAAGCTGCGCGACGCTCATGGGGTCTTGCTGCCACAAAGGACTCAATGCCGCACGCAGTGCGTATTTGTGCGCATGCGAATGCTCAGCAGCCTGCTCATAGTGCCACGCGATTTCGGCGAGGTTCGGTTCGCGTCCTGCCGCGAGCATCCGCGCAATCTGCCCATGTAGCTCTGCACCTGCGCGCATATCCATCCGCTCTCGCACCACTCGCGCGAGCTGCTCGTCCGCGACGACGTACATCGCACCGCCCCGCTCGTACGTGCGCCGCAACATGCCGCGTTCGCTCAGCACCGCCACGGCGCTCGGCGCATCCACGATGTCGAATGCGCCGCCCATCACCATCGCGTCCTCCATCTCCCTGCCGAGCAGCGCAGCGACGCGGAGCACCTGCTGCGCATTCTGCGGAAGTCGGGCAACACGACGCGCGAGCAGGTCGCGAAGGCTTGCGTGTGCCGGGAGATCTGCGACGGGACTCGACGCCCAGAGCCCATCATGCAGGACGAGATGCCCGCCCTCGCGCAAATCACGCAATAACGTGACGAGGAGCAGTGGATTCCCCTCGCTCTGACGGTAGACGTAGCTGAGAAGGTCGCGTCCGATATCGTGCGTGCCCATCACGACCTCGAGCCACCGCTTCACGTCGTCGCGCGTGAGGTGCGTGAGCCTGATCTCGGCATTGCGCGGGCGCATCGCCAACGCTTCCCATCGCTCCATGTTGTCATCGCCACCGGTGGGCGAGAGCGTGAGCGCGAAGAGGATTCGCTCACCTTCCAGCTGCGTGATGACGTACTCCAGTGCGTCCCACGACGCTGCATCGGCCCACTGCAGCTTTTCGAGGAGGAGCACCAGTGGGCGCTGTTGTGCTGCGAGACGGAGATAGTCCGCGAGCTCCTCGAGCAAGAGCGTCTTGCGGCCCGGTTTCGCTTCGGACGTTCCGCTCTCCAGCGCGGGATCGAGCACGGGTAACTCGCGCCAGACGCGCGTGGATTTGACGGGAAGGCGGCGAATGCCTCGCAGCACATCGATCCAGAGTCCGTAAGGCGAGACAAACGTCGGCTCGCGTGCGCATGCCGACACCAGCGACCCGCCATGCATCCGCACTTCGGATGCGAGAATGCGTATCAGCGTGCTCTTGCCGACGCCGGAATCTCCGATGATGCCAACAACGCGACCAGCGCCACGAATGGTGTCGTCGAGATGATGGAGAAGCTGTGTGATCGGCTCGCCCCGTCCGACAAAGCGCGAGAGATCAGGATCCCGTTCGCCTGCGGAAAACGCCATTCCGACTTCGTCACCAGCGCCACGCGTACGCGCGCGTCTCGCGTGTGTGAGGAGTGCGGCGCAACTCACGCCGTCGTCTGGCGAGCGTGCAACGCCCGCGGACAACGTCAGTCGCCGATGATCGCCTGCGCCAAGCGATGTGAATGAATGCGAGCGCGCGGCTGCGATGATTCGACGGATGACTGCGTCCGGGCCGGCCGCGGATTCACGGATCAGAATGACCAACTCATCGTCGAGCGGTGTCAGGGCGTCGGCGCTTCGCAGGTTGCGGCGAACGAACGTCGCCAACTCTCGAGCGAGACCAACCGCCCTCACATCACCGAGCTCGCGTTTCAACGCGTCGAGTTCGTCAATGGTGACGGAGCAGACCGCAACACAACTCGTTGAGGCTGCGGAATCTGCGGCGCCGGCGAGCTCGTCCAGCGTGAGCTGCCGCGCAAAATCGTCTGGAGGAATGAACGGGCTGATCACGGGCGGTCCCGGAATGGCTGCGGCGCCACGCATCCTTGGGCATGATGCGGCGCGACATCGCGCTCCGTACCGTAGATGCCCGGGCCCGGTCTCCGCAAGCCGCGCCCTTAACCATCACGGGGTCAAGGCGTCATCCTTGTGGTCATTCGCTCACGGATTTCAAACATGAGACACTCGGTACTTCCCCCCGTTGTTGTCATCGCCGCCGCGATTGCGGCCGCGTGCGCTTCGGCCACACAGCAACCGCAGTCCGTCGCCGGACTTCCGCCCCTCGTTGTGGTGTCGCCGTCCGAACCACGCGAGCAGGCCGCCGATCAGCAGGTCCAACATGCGCTGAACCGCCTGGCATTCGGTGCCCGCCCTGGCGACGTCGCGAAAGTCCGCGACATGGGACTCGATAACTGGATTGCGCTCCAGCTCGCACCGGAGCGGATTGCCGATACCACAGCAGATCGCGTGGTCGCATCCTATGAAATGCTTGGCAAGTCGACGCCGGATCTCCTCGCGATGTACGAGGAAGGTCAGGTTGCCGTTCGCCAAATGCAGAAGTCGCAGGCACAGCAGGGCGACTCCGCCGGCAAGCGCGATTTGCGTCAGGAAGTGCTGCGCGACAATCCAGTGCTCCGCGAGCAGCTCCGACAGAATCAGCGCATTCTCGGTGACGTGCAGTCAGCGAAACTTGCGCGCGCCGTGGTGAGTGAGCGGCAGCTCGATGAAGTGATGGTTGATTTCTGGGAAAATCATTTCAACATCTACGCGGCAAAGGGCGTCGATCGAATCTTCCTTCCCGCGTTCGACCGCGATGTGATTCGTCCGAACGCGCTTGGCCGTTTCCGCGATCTGCTCGGTGCAGTCGCCAAGAGCCCGGCGATGCTGTTCTATCTCGACCAATGGCAGAGTGCCGCCGATTCATCGCACCCCACCCTGGTCGCGCAGCGTCAGATGCGTCGCCCCCCGCAGCGCGCCGTAAATCCCGGCGCGCCGCCACCGCTCGCACAACGCCGCGGCTTGAACGAGAACTATGCACGCGAGCTGATGGAGCTCCACACACTCGGTGTCGATGGTGGCTACTCGCAGACCGACGTCATTGAAGTCGCACGCGCATTGACCGGATGGACAATGCAGCCGCGTACGCGTGGTGAATTCATGTTCGTTGCGCAGATTCACGACGCCGGACAAAAGGTCGTGCTCGGTCATGTGCTGCCGGCAGGACGCGGACAGCAGGACGGCGAGGACGTGCTCGATCTTCTTGCGAAGCAGCCCGCGACAGCGCGCTACATCGCGAAGAAGCTTGCCACGCGCTTCGTCAGCGACGAGCCGCCAGCGGCACTCGTGAATCGCGCCGCCGATGTCTTTCTCAAGACTGACGGCAACATTCGCGAAGTGGTTCGCACCATCGTGACGAGCCCGGAATTCTTCAGCAGAGCGGCGTATCGGGCCAAGGTGAAGAGCCCGTTCGAGCTGGTGGCGTCATCACTGCGCGCTGTCGGTGCGCAGGCCGATACGTCCATGCGCACGGTGCAGATCGTTGCGTTTCTGGGACAGCCGGTGTTCGGCCACCAGGCACCGAACGGTTGGCCCGAGAAGGGTGACGAGTGGATGAACAGTGGCGCGATTCTCAACCGCATCAACTTCGGTGTCGGTCTCGCGGCGGGCCGCTTTCCGGGCGCAGCATTGAGTCAGTGGCCGGAGTTCGCCACGCTGCGTGCCGCGCCGCGCGACAAGCAGGTTGACGGTGTGGTGCTGGCCTTCCTCGGCGGCAATGCATCGCCTGATACTCGGCAGATCCTGATCAATGGTGAGAATCCGCTCGCAGCGAAGCTCGCGGCAACGGTGAAGGTCGATACCGATTCGTCGACGATGGTGTCCGCTGCGACGATGAATGAGCCGCAGCCAATGCGAAATCGGCCGAATGCAGTCGGGCCGAATGGATTGCCACGTCCGGGACTCGCACGGCAGGCCGGCGCGCAGCAGCCGGTACAATTACAGGGGCTCGCGCAGGTGATCGGGTTGGCAATCGGTGCTCCGGAGTTTCAGCGGCGATAGGTACGGTGTCCCTCGCTCCGCTCAGGACGACAAAATACAGATCTTCGCTCCGCTCAGGACGACAAATACAGATCTTCGCTTCGCTCAGGACGACAAAACACGTTGAGGTGATAAATATGGATCGCAGAGTGTTCATGAAGTCGGGTGCAATGTCGCTGGTGACGATGGGCCTCAGCCCAAGCTTTCTTCGTCGCACCGCATTCGGTGGTGAGTTGCTGAAGGGCACGGCCATGAACGGCGCTGCCCGCGGCAAGACGCTGATCTGTCTCTTCCAGCGTGGCGCTGCGGATGCGCTGAACGTGGTGGTGCCGCACGGCGACCCGGCGTACTACAAGTTGCGGCCGAACATCGCCATTCCACGCCCGACTGTTACTGCGGGCCCGGCTGGTGCGATCGACCTGGATGGATACTTCGGTCTCCACCCCGCGATGGCGCCGCTCAAGCCGCTGTGGGACAACGGCATTCTTGCGCCGGTGCATGCTGTCGGTAGCCCGAGTGCGACGCGTTCGCACTTCGACGCGCAAGACTACATGGAAACCGGCACGCCCGACAACAAGGGTACACGTGACGGTTGGCTCAATCGCTATTTGGCCGTGAAGGGCACGTGCGAAGCAGGATGCGCGACAGATCATCCGAAGCCGTCGCCCTTCCGCGCCGTGTCCATGGCGCAGCAGACGCCGCGAATGATGGAAGGACCTGCCCCGACCATCGCGATGAACTCACTCGATGAGTTCACCGTGCGTGCCACCGGCCCGGCAGCGGATCGTCTCGAGGCACTCTATCGCACCGGCACCGCTGACGTTGTGCACGCCGCCGGTGGTGAAATGTTCGAGGCGGTGAAGATTCTCAAGTCGGCGAATCCGCAGAAGTATCTGCCGCAGAACAACGCCGCGTACCCGAACTCGCAGTTCGGTCAGCGCCTGAAGCAGATCGCGCAGCTCATCAAGTCCGACGTCGGTCTCGAAGTCGCATTCGCGGATGTCGGCGGTTGGGACACGCATGTGAACCAGGGCGGCTCAACGGGCCAGCTCGCGCAGCGGCTCGACGATTTCGCCAAGTCCATCGCCGCACTCGTCGCTGACCTCGGCGACCGCATGTCCGACGTGACGATCATGACGATGTCCGAGTTCGGGCGCACGGTGCGCCAGAACGGCAATGGCGGCACCGATCACGGTCATGCCAGCGCATTGTTCGTCGTTGGCGGCGATGTGAAGGGGCACAAGGTGTACGGCAAGTGGCCTGGCTTGCAGCCAGAGCAGCTTTACGAGGGACGCGATCTCGCTCTCACAACCGACTTCCGGTCAGTGTTTAGCGAAGTGGCTGGAAAGCATCTCGGTGCAACGAAGCTCGACTCGGTATTCCCCGGCTTTGATGGAGCTTCGAAGAATTGGCTGGGGATCTTGTAGTCGGCCGGTTCACCAGTCTGGCCGACGGTTTAGAAGCGGAAAATCTTCCTCAAAATCGAGCCGATCCCCGCCCCGGCCTTCTTGATTGGATCGGGAACACGAATCCCACGCGGCACATCGAACACCGGCTCCTGCGGCATCGGCTCCGTGTGCGCCGTGCACACTTCTGTCGGCTCGGTACCGGGCTTGAACCATTCACGCTTTCGATCGGGGCACCATTCGCCGGCAATCATCCCCGACTCGGGATCGATGACGCGCGCCACCATTCCCGCGGGTGGCGCCCACGCATCGGCCGACGACACCGGCTCGCGCCAACCATTGAGATAGAACTCGGCCCACGCTGGCGCGGCGAGATGTCCGCCACTCGCGTGCGGTGCGATCGGACGCGGCGTGTCGTATCCGAACCACACGCCGGCAACAAGCGTCGGCGTATAGCCCACGAACCACACGTCCTCGGCGTTGTTCGTCGTGCCTGTCTTTCCTGCGACTGCCCCGCGCACGCCCATGTCACGGAGAACACGTGCCGTGCCCTCGTCCACGACACCGCGCAACATCTCCGTGATCTGAAATGCGTCGCGCGCATCCATCACCGTGTCTGCTTTCGCAACCTCACTGCTCCACAACACGGTACCATCAGCGGCCTCGATGCGGCGCACCAGGCGCGGATGAATCTTCAAGCCACCGTTCGCGAACGGTGCGTACGCGCTCACCAACTCCAGCGGCGTCACCTCGACCGCGCCGAGTGCCATTGCCGGAAAGTTCGGGAGCGGGCTGGTGATGCCATTCCGACGCGCGGCGAGCACCACGTTGGGAATACCCACGGTCTGGCTCACACGCACAGCGGCAGCATTCGATGAAACGGCGAGTGCCTTAGCCAGGGTAATGGTGCCGAGGTACTTGTCGTCGTAGTTGGATGGCTGCCAGACGTTGCGCCCCTGCGGCACTTCGACTGGCTCGTCGTCAACCATCGTCGCCGGTGTCATGCCCGCGTGCATTGCTGCGGCATAGACGAATGGCTTGAATGCGGAACCAGGCTGCCGCTTTGCTTTGAACGCGCGATTGAATCCACCGCGACTACGTCGTCCACCGACGAGTGCACGGATGTCTCCCGTGCGCGGATCGAGCGCGACAAGTGCGCCCTGCGCCGCATCTGCCACGCGATTCCCTGCGTACTGGGTTTCGCGCGTGACGGCCGTTGTCTGCCGCAACACGGCACGATCCGCCGAACGTTGCGCGTTGAGGTCGAGTGTGGTGTAGACGGTGACGTCGCCTTCTTTGAGCGCATCCGGCTTGATTGAGTCGATGAGCGCGCGCACCGCATCGAGGGCGAGCGGCTCGTTCTTGGTATCCGGGCTCCACTCTTCTTCGGCAATGCGCATCGGCGCCGATGTCGCCGCTTCGGCTTCGGATTGCGACAGGTAACCCGCATTTGCCATGAGTGCGAGCACCAGGTTGCGCCGTTTCAGTCCACGATCGTAGTGATCGCGCGGTGTGTATGCGCTCGGCGCCTTGGGAAGCCCGGCCAACATCGCGCCTTCGGTCACGGAGAGCTTGTTCACGCTCTTGCCGAACAAGTCGCGGCTTGCGGCTTCGACACCGTTCATGCCGTTGCCGAAGTAGATCAGATTGAGATAGAGCTCGAGGATCTGATCCTTGGTGAGCTCACTCTCCATCAGTTGCGTCAGACGCAACTCGATGAGCTTGCGGCGCAGCGTGCGGCCGTAGCGCTTGTTGACGAGAAACGAGTTGCGCGCAACCTGCATGGTGATGGTGCTGAAGCCCTCGTGCACTCCGCCGTGCCGCACGTTGCTGGCGGCAGCACGAGCAAGTCCGCGCCAGTCGAGCCCATTGTGTGAGTAGAAGCGCCGATCTTCGGTAGCGAGAAAAGCCTGTCGCACATGAAGAGGAATCGCGTCGAGCGGGACATTCACGCGCCGAACAATGGCAATGCGGCCGAGGAATTTGTCGTTGCGATCGACGATGCGTCCGCCTTCACCGGGCTTGAACGAGCGGATCTCGCTGCGCGTGGGGCAGCCTTCAAAGCCACACGTTCCCAGCCAGGCATCAAACGTGACCATGAGGATGCACGCCACCCCGAGGCCGGCGAGTGACTTCCAGTAGCGACGCATCCAGATGCGGGCGGGCTCGTCAGTTGGACGAAGCCGCTCGCGGAGTGTGGTGAGTCGTTGCCGGAGAGCAATCAATGTGCGAGGCCGAGGGGTATGGTTTATGGTACGCGCAGTGCGGAAGCAGGTTTCTGGCCGTCTACTCCTTCTCACCCCGAAGAGCTGAAATGGATCGTCGACTGATCGCAGCGTTCATCGTACTCGCCGCCGCGTGCTCGCGCACCGAATCCTCCCCTCCCACGCGTGATTCCGCAGCGGGCAACGTCACGACCAAGGACACCATTGCCCCTGCCGCGGTTCCGGCAGCACCGGCGGCCTCGCCCAATCAGCTCGGCCGCATTCCCGTGCTGGAGTATCACGTGATCGGTGGCGAGAAGAATGGTCTCTACACACGCACGGCGGCGAGCTTCCGCGCGGATATGGAAACGGCGTACAAGCTGGGGTACCGGCCCATCACGATTTCGCAGATGCTCGACAAGAACTTCGGCGACGTGCCGGCGGGAATGTCGCCTGTGGTCGTCGTGTTCGACGATGCGAGTGATTCGCAGTTCCGGTATGTGGAGAAGAATGGACAGGTCGAAGTTGATCCCACGAGCGGCGTGGGTATCTGGCTCGACTTTGCGAAGACGCATCCCGGCTGGAAGAACCGAGCGGTGTTCTGCATGCTGAATGGGGGCGCGGCCGGCCACAATTTCTTTGGCGACAACCCGAAGTTTGCGGGCCAGAAAAACGAATGGCGCTTCAAGAAGGTGAAGTGGCTCGCCGACCAGGGCTTCGAGCTTTGCGATCATACGCTGTGGCACATGAAGCTCAGCCAGTATCCGGATGCCGCCGTGCAGGAGCAGATCGCGCGTAACGCGATGGGTATTGATTCAGCGGTGCCGGGCTACAAGATCAGAACGTTTGCTCTTCCGTATGGACTCTGGCCGAAGAACCGACCGCTCGCGTGGATGGGAAGCTGGGTGGACCCGAAGTCCAAGCAGACGCACACCTACAAGTTCGACGCGGTGCTCGAGGTGACGGGTGGGCCATCGAAGAGCCCATATGATCCGGCATTCGATGCGCACAGCATCAGCCGGATCGAGGCGATTGGCGACGACATCGCGAAGCAACTGCAAAAGATTGCGAGCAACAACACGCGATTTGTTGCTGGGCCAGACAAATAGAGTTCGCCGTTTCCTCGTACGCAGGCTCGCGTCCGTAGATTCGGAGCGGGCCTGTTTACGTTGATAGCGGAGAACCGTGCTAAGTGACGCGAGTCACCACTGACGAGGTCCGGCACGAATGAGGGGTATTTGCGGCAGAGAATCCCCCTTGCCGGTTGCGTCCGGATTGTTGATTCTCACGATGGTCGCGAGAAGCGTCTGTATCCTTCGAAAGCTTGAGAGGCGTTCTGGTGTTCGATTCACCGCAGCAATTGCGGCACATGGCGTTCTTTACGGAACTCGCGTCGCTGACTGAGGAAGGCGACGATTGGAGATCCGTGACGGCCGGCCTGGTTTTGCTGCGACTCATTGACGCCTGGATCGACGAAGGACCAAGCGTCGTCGCTCCGGACAGTTGGGGAGTGCGCGCAGTCCGCGCTGCGGTCGACGACATGCCGTCCGGCATTCCCGCGCGCGCCATCCTCGGCAGCGCGCTCGAAGCGATCATGGATGCGTCCGTCGTCGACATGCACACGGTCGCGCCGCGATTGATGGCGTACGCACGCACCTTGGACGCCGATGCGCGCTATGCCCTCGCCGCCGATGTGTACGAGACGGTGATTGCGTACTCGCATCCCACCGAGGAGGCCGACGAAGCAATCAACGCGCACGTCCGGCTCAGCTATTGTCACCGCATGCTCGGCCAATTGAACAACGCTGAAGAGATCGCAGTGCAGGCAGGGCGTATCGCAAATGCCGCCGGCGACATTGTCGGTACGCTGCGCGCGCGCATTGCCGAAGCCAAGGTATCCACCGCGCGCGGCAACTATCCGCGCGCCGAAGAAATGCTCGACTCTACGATTCGCGACGCCGAGAAGGCCGGGTTGGATCAGCTTCGCGCGCAGTTCATCCAGGAGCGCTCGGACGTGGCGCACCTGAAGGGTGACTACGAGTACGCCATCAAGCTGGGGTACGAAGCACTCGACAAGCTTGCCGACGACCGCCTGCGCGACCGCATGCTCAGCGATATTGCAGCGTCGTTTTACAAGCTCGGTATTCGCAGTGCCGCACGCGATGCCTACACGCTGTTGTCCGTCACCGCGCAGGAGCAGTACGTCCGCTGGGTGGCGCGCATCAACCTGATGGAGATTGCGGCGGATGACGGGTCGCTGACGCTGTTCGAGCGCCATCGCCGATACCTCGCGACCGAGGCGTTGACGCCCCTTCTCAAGACGCAGTTCCTGATTCATTCCGGCGAAGGACTGGCGCGGCTCGGCGATGCTGAAGCCGCGCGAGATCACCTGACCGAGGCGATGTCGGTTGCCGCTCAATATGGCTTCAACCGACTGCTCTTTCAGGCCGAGGAGCAACTCGAGAATGTGGCGAGCGCTCCGAAGGCGACTCTGCGGGACAATCCGGTTCCCGAAACCCTCGCGGCAATCGCCGGAGCGCTTCGCGAGAGGCAGGCAGGAGTGATCGCCCTACGCTAGTGCTGCATGCCGCCGCCGCTCGTGGTCACGATGGACGTGGTATCGCCGTGGCGCGGGGCGGTCGGTGAAACACCGCAAGCTGAGACAGCAAAGGAGGCAAGCGCGACAACAACGAAGGCAAGCTGGCGACGAGACATGGACGGCTCCGGATGTGAGATGTAGCGTTCCCCCGTGGAACGACATCCGAAGGCTAGGATTTCAAGGCGCAGCGTAAACCGGATGTTCGTGCCAGAAATCCTGCTGCTTATGCCATCCGTTCAAGACACCTCGTCGTGCATGTAGCAGCATTCCTTCCGCATCACCTGCTCACCCACCTGCGTCTCGTGCTCGGGGTATCCCATGCCCTCGATAGCGCGACGGATTTGGCGCACCTCGATACGATGCTCAGAAACGCGGTTCACGACGTGCTGATTGTCGACCCCGCGATGCAAAATGGCCAACTGGCGGGCGACCTGGAGGAACTTCTCTCGAGACATCGCACGGTGCCCGTGATCGCATATACGGGCTTGGCGCCATACGCCATGCGAGCGTTGTTGCGATTGGCACGAGCGGGAGTGCAGTCCGTCGTGTTACACCGGTTCGATGATGAACCTCGGCATTTTCTCGACTTGATCGAGCGAGCACCGAGTCATCCCATGGCCGAGATGTTATTGCAGGAGTTGGCCGTGCCGCTGAGGGCACTGCCGGTTGGAGTGACAAGGGTCATTGAGCAGTTGCTTCACTCACCGCAGTTGGTGAAGAACAGTCAGGAGTTGGCAAAGGTGGCCGGCATGGCGCCGCGCTCATTGTACCGGCACCTGACGCCCGTAGGACTACAACCGCGGCAACTCATTGTCGGCGCTCGTTTGCTGCGTGCATACACGCTGCTTCGCGAGCCGGGAAGCAGGTTAAAGGAAATTGCTCAAAAGCTCGGGTATGCCGATCCGGATACGCTGAGCCATTTGTTACAGGAATGGACCGGTCACAACGCGAAGGCGATCCGACGCGATGTACCGCCAAATGAATTCGTTCGTCTCCTTGCGGCGCACATGCTGCGGGCGTGATGACGAGATGTGCTCGAGGTTGGCTGAATTGTTTTCGCGACGCTGCGAAATGCACCGCCCCGAGTTGGGCATGAGAGAGAACGGTGACGAATGCTGTCAGACCGCATTCGAGTATTGATCGTCGACGACGAACCTGCGATCTGTCGAGCGCTTTCCATAGCGCTCGAACGGGCCGGCTATTGGGTGCGAACCGCGCAGTCTGGTGACAGCGCGCTCGCCATCCTCACGGCCGATCCCATTGACGTCTTGCTCATCGACCTGCGCATTCCCGACACTCGGGGAGACGTGGTCTTCGAGCTCGCGGCCGCCATGCAGCCGCACCTTCGCAAGCAGACGGTATTCATGTCGGGCGACTTGAGCGAGCGTGCACACCGGCTCATTCTGTCGTGCAAATGCCCATACCTGCGCAAGCCGTTTGAACTCAAGGAGCTGATCGCGATGGTGGCGTCCCTGGCCCCGCCGCAGGACAACCGCAAGACGGGTCGCGCGAGCTAGAGCTTCCAGCTCCTCAGCTTCTCCAGCGTTTCCTCGAGCGCCTTGCGTTCTTCGTCGCGGCTGGCTTCGGCCCAGAGACTCTCGTACGTCTTCACGGCGAGATCGAGCGCCAACGGGTCGTGCTCGGCGCCGGCGACACTGGTGGCGTTATCGGCGAGCGCTGCGCGTGCGAGTTGATCGGCGGGAAATTGCAGGCTGACCTGACGCCAGCGTTCCATGCGCTCGCGCGGGTCGGATTCGCTCAGGGCCCAGAGATGCCATGCACCGCGATTGTTCGGGTCCGCAGCAATGGCGCGCGTCGCAAGGGCACCCACGACTTCGGCGCCGCGACCCGTGAGCCAGTACGCATTTGCCAGCACCACCATGGCCTGAGCGTCCTGCGGCCGAGCCGAAATCACACGCTCGTAGACGGGAATGACAACTTCGGGGAGGTCGCGATACGGCTCGGACGCTGTAATGAGCGCTTCGGGATCGGCGGCGGTAGAAAGATCCTTTACGCGTTCGAACAATGCGCCAAGGTCACCGTTTCGGCGGTATTCCTGTACCAGGTTGCCGAGTGAAGTTCCGAGGTCTGCGGGCGGAGAAATCATGCCGGAAAATAGCCGGATGTGGGCGGGCACGAAGTTCGCGCTCAGGTGGGTGGGTTGCGCGAATCGGTGGAGATGGCGATACTCGGTGTGTCCGGCGGTCCGACGGTGTGCCCAAGTCCGACCTGTCGAGCAGAGAGTTTCGCGGCAATCCCCTTGGCGTCGTTGTAAACGGCATCCGAGGCGAAACAAGCGCCGCGCCATAGCAGGATCTTCGTCCGACCCCGCGTGTGAGTTCCGCGCCGGCGGACGTACGAGGCAAAGCACCGATCGCGTCGCACTAATCCGTCACTCTACCTGTTCTGCGCGGCCGCGTGTGCCGCCAGTCCACTGCTGTGACATGCAGGTCCGCGATGAAGCGAGAGTACCATCGCTAGCGCATTACGGGGGCTGATGCCCCCACAAAGTTTTTCACCCTTTCCACACAAGTTGCATGAACGAACGTCGGCGCCCCCCGCGTCGCGGCCGCGGAACCCGCCCGTCTAGCAGGCAGTCCACCGAGAATGGTGGCGATGAGAATCCTTATCGCGATGCCTCTGCTTCAGACGCCCCAGGTGAACCAATGGAGTCGATGACCACAGCGGAAGCAGTGGTCGAGCGACCCAGCCCCGAACCGGCGCCAGCGGCGCCGAGTGACACGCCACCTCCATCTGCTCCCGAAGGTCAGGGCGGAGACAGCTCCGGCGCCACAGCGCCCGCGCAGGAAGGCGGATACAACAACCAGCAGCGCCCAGAAGGCGGATCTGGCGGCCCTCGCCACCAGCGAGACAACGGTCAGAACGGGCGTCGCGGACGACGCAATCGCGGTCGAGGACGACGCGAGCCCGGCCAGGGTGGCGAGCGCCCGTCGGGCGGCCAGAGCCAGCCGCCGGTGCCAGTCGCGTTGGTGCCGATCGGAGAAACCATTGGTTGGTTCGATCCCGCGCGCGACGGCGGCTTCATTCGCCGCGCACCGGCCAGCTACCTGGCAGACAGCGGCGATGCCTACGTGCCGCCGCACATCGTCCGCCAGTTCGCCATCAGAAAGAGCGACGAGATCAAGGCCACGATCGGCCGGGATCCACGCGGACGCATTTCCGTCGTCGATGTTCTTTCAATCAATGACGTCGAGCCCGGGGAGGCCTCACGCCGCGCCGAGTTCAATACGCTCACCGCGACGTATCCGGAACGAAAGCTGTTCCTGGAAACTGGCCGACCCGCAAAGGCTGGTGCCGAGTTGATTCGCCGCGCCATCGACCTGATCGCGCCAATCGGCTATGGACAGCGAGCACTGATCGTCGCGCCGGCACGGGCCGGCAAGACCACGCTGCTGCACGCCGTCACTGAAGGCATCGCCATCAATCATCCGAACGCGAGCCTGTTGATCCTGCTCGTGGACGAACGTCCCGAGGAAGTCAGCGAAGCAATTTCATGGGGCGTCGGTGAAGTGATCGCGTCGAGCTTCGATCAGCCGGCCGCACGTCACGTCGAAGTCACGGAGATGGTCCTCGAGCGTGCACGTCGTCTGGTAGAGACGGGCAAGGATGTCGTCATCGTACTCGATTCGCTCACACGCATGGCACGCGCACACAACACCGCCGAGCGTGGCACGGGCCGCACGATGTCGGGCGGACTCGATGCACAGGCGATGGCCAAGCCGAAAGCATTTTTCGGGTCGGCACGCTCAGTCGCCGAAGGGTCTGGCGGTGGATCACTGACGATCATTGCGACAGCGCTTGTCGAGACGGGCTCGCGGATGGACGACATCATCTTCGAGGAGTTCAAGGGCACCGGCAACTGCGAGATCAAGCTCGATCGTTCGCTCGCAGAGAAGCGCATCTATCCGGCAATCGACATTGCGACGAGTGGCACCCGGCGCGAGGAGAAGCTTTTCCGTCCGGACCAATTGGAGCATGTGTACACGTTGCGCCGCGGGCTGGGGCAGATGCCTCCGCAGGCGGGCATGGAGTGGCTGATCAAGCGGATCGCGAATACGGCGAACAACGACACCCTCCTCTCCGGTCTCTAGTGGCGTGTACGTCGGCCGGACTGGCTGACCAAAGAGGGCGCCACGACCGGGCAACGCCCGGCCGTGGCGCTCTCTTTGCTATAGAAGCGATCATCATGCACTTCCGTCGCCACGTAGGGCGATTGGCGCTCGCCCTTGTGGCGAGCGCCATTGTTGCGCCCCTGCCCTGCCAGCTCATCCGCAAGGAAGTCACCCCCATTCCGGAGGTGAAGGACGTCACGTTCACAGGCGTCTCCAAAGCAGTAGACCGGAAGGAGCTCGAGGCGAGCATCTTTACCGAGCCCACGCGGTGTCGCACGATCGTACTCGCACCGATCTGCAAGTTCGCGCGCTATCGCGGATTCGAGGAGCGGCACTATTTCGACCGCCAGGAGTTTCTGCGCGACGTACTTCGCATTCGCGTGTTCTACTACCGCCTCGGTTTTCGCGAGGCCACTGTCGACACGTCGATCACTCGGCCGAATGACAAGCAGATCGTCGTACACTTCGACATTCACGAAGGCCTGCCGACAGTCGTCGCCGACGTGCAGGTTGCGTACGACTCGTCGAGTATTCCTGCCAGAAAGGCGCAGCAACTCACGCTGCTGAAGGCGGGGGAACATCTCGACCTGTTCAAGCTCGATTCAACACGTATCAACTTCCAGAACGAGCTGTGGGAACGCGGCTACGCCGACGCGCTGATCGACACATCGAGCAACGTCAACCCGGTTGCCCGCACCGCCCGCGTTCGAATCCAGATCGTGCCCAATCGCGCCACGACGGTAGGCGAGATCGTCGTGCGCGGCACCGAAGCTGTCGCTCCGTTCACGGTGCTCAACACGATGACGCTGCGGCGCGGCGATCTGTTCAAGCGCAGCTCCGTGCTCGAGAGCCAGCGCAATCTCTACGAGTCGAATCTCTTTCGCCTCGCCGTCCTCGACGTCCCGCAGACGTTCGACAGCGTGAAGACGGTGAACGTGCTCGTGCGCGAAGCGCCGCTGCACGAAGCGCGCACGAGCTTTGGCTTCAATACCATCGACTATCTGCAGGCCGAGGGGAAATTCACGCACTACAACTTCTTCGGCGGTGCGCGACGTCTCGACATCTCCGGCACGGTCAGCAATCTCGCGGCCGGCTCGCTGAACGGCGCGACAATTTTCCGGAGGGTGCCACTGGATACGTCGATCACCAACGACGCCAACGCGTTTCTGAAACCGAATTGGCAGGCCGGCGTCGAACTCCGCCAACCGGCTTGGCTGCAGCGCCCCCGTAATGCGCTCGGCGTCGGTGTCTTCGCGCAGCGACATGCGGTTCCGTCGGTCGTCATCGACGGCAGTTACGGCGGCAACGTCACGTTCACGCGGACGCTCGCACTGCGCGCACCGGCCAGCGTCTCGTATCGCTTCGAGGTTACGCGTGTGGAGGCCGGTGGTCCGTACTTCTGCGTGAACTTTGGCGTGTGCGACACCACCACGATCGGCGCACTTCGTTCGCATCAACGGCTGTCGCCATTGCTCGCGCAGTTCCAGATTGACCGCTCCGACCAGCCGCTCAATCCAACGCGCGGTTACGTCGCACGCGCCGAGATCGAGCATGCGTCGCAGATCACCGTGAGTGATTACCGGTACAATCGCCTGTTCGGCGACGCCGCGCTCTATTCGCGTCTCGGTTGGAAACAGGCAGTGCTTGCAGCGCACCTCAAGCTTGGCTTCGTGCGCGCCATGAGCGGAGGCGCGAGTACCGCGGGCGAAGCGGTGCTGCACCCTCGCAAGAAGTTCTACTCGGGCGGCTCACAGTCCGTGCGCGGATACGGCGAGAATCAACTCGGTCCGCGTGTGCTCACGTTGCCGGTGTCGTACCTCGCGCATTCGAAGACCGCAGGCGGCGCAGCATGTGACGTGACAACGGACGCCATTCGTTTCTGCGACCCGAACTTCATCACGGACTCGCTCGGTGCAGCCGTCGGCGACGACAAGTTCACACCACGCGCACTCGGCGGCACATCGTTGCTCGAAGGCAGCATCGAGTATCGCTTCCCACTGCCGATCCTGGACAACCTCGGCGCGGCCGTATTCATCGATGGTGGCGCCGTCGGCGAGCGCTCGCTCGATCCGCTTGCTGGTGTGCGCACGCTGGCGGACCTCGTGAGCGGTACGTGGGCGATCACTCCTGGATTCGGCATCCGCTATCTGTCGTCGGTGGGGCCGATTCGCGTTGACATGGGCTTCAATCCAACGCGCGCCGAGAAGCTCGCCGTGGTCACTGAGATCTCTCGGAATGGCCGCACGGAGATCCTTCCGCTCGAAATTCCGAAGACGTACTCGCCGATGGGCACTGGTGGCGGCATCGGCGGCTTCTTGAATCGCTTCGTGTTGCACCTCTCGATCGGTCAGGCGTATTGATGCTGCGACGCCTCTTCCGTCTCCTTGTCGTGCTGAGCGTGGTCGCGATCCTCGGCGTCATTGCCGTGTGGTTGCTCACGAACACCGACGTTGGACGGGAGCGTTCGCGCCGGTTTGTCCTTGGCATTCTTCAAGGGCAGACACATGGCATCGTGAAGGTTGAGCAGATGCATGGCAACTTGCTGAGCGGTGCGACGCTCACGCGCGTCTCGATCACCGATAGCGCGGGCAATCCCTTCCTCCAGGCAGACAGCATCTCACTGCGTTATGAGGTGAGCAACTTCTTCTCGAAGCGGCTCGACTTCAGCGACGTTGTGCTCTATCACCCGGATGTCGTTGTCGCACGATTGCCGAACGGGCCGTGGAACTATCGCACGCTGTGGCCAGCGGGGCCGAAGCGCGCGCCGGGCGATTCAACGGTCACGTGGGGCGACATCGTTCGGCTGACGAACGTCACCGTGCTCAGCGCCAACGTGACGGTGCGTTCACCGTGGGCGCCAAGAGAGGGTGTGTCGGCGCGCGTGCGCGACAGCATCATTACTGATGCGTTGAGCGCAGGTTCACGGTTGTATATCAACCGCGCGCCCGGCGGATTTCAGAAAGTCGTCACGCTCGAACGCGTGAATGCAAGAGCCCCCTTCGTGCGCTGGGCCGATCCGGCGTTCAAGACGCGGTTCCTGGAAATCGCGGCGCTCGCGATGGATGCGTTTCCATTCCGGCCGCCTGCAGCGAAGGTCGTGGGACTCACCGGTCAGTTCGACTTCAACGACGATTCGCTTTGGTGGAAGGGAGCGAATGCGCGGTTGCCGCATTCGAACATGACGGGCGATGGCGTCTATAACATGAATAGCGGTGACATGGTGCTCGCCATGCGAGCGTCGCCCGCAACGTTCGACGATTTCAAGTGGCTGTATCCGCACTTTCCCTTAGAGGGAGGCGGGAGCCTGCGCCTTGGTGTGACGTGGAAGGGCGCAACGCAGGACTACGTCATTCGCGATGCCGACCTCGAGACGGGCACGGCACACGTGCTGGGCGACGTTGGCGTCACGCTCGTTGACACGATCTTCTTTCACGACGCGAATCTTCGCTTCACGGGCGTGACCACGAAGCAGATCGAAGATCTGAAACCGGGGTTGCAGTTGCCTCGCCAAGGCGTGCTTGCCGGGCGCGCAAAGTTCGCCGGGACGTTCAAGCGCATGCGGCTCGCTGGCGCGGATATCACGTTCGATGCGTACAATCGCGGAACGAGCCACGTGATGGCCGATGGGATCATCGGCTTTGCGGGCACGCAGAAAGTTGTCGTGAGCGCGCGTGACCTGCATGTGCGTGTTGAACCGCTCACGATCGATCTCGTCAAGCTGATCTTCCCCACGGTGCCCGTGGGCGGCACGCTCAGTGGTGTCGCGACCCTGAATGGCTCTGGCGCGGATCAACTGCATTTCACGGGCATCGACATCATCCATCGCGATGGTGGCAACGTGTCGCATGCCGTGGGAACAGCGTCGTCCCACACCACTGGTCGGCCAACACTCACGCTCGATATCAATGCCCAGCCCGTGGCGTTGGCGGAGCTCACGAAGTTCGCGCCGACGTTGCCCTTCAAGGGTTTTGCGACGGGGCCGATTCGCGGACATGGCCCCATCGACGACATGACCATCGACACCCGCATGACGCTCACGGGTGGCGGCGAGCTCGCGATACGCGGACAGGTGGATTTCCTCTCGAAGGACCTCGGCTACGACGTGGTGATGGAGACGTCGGCGCTCGACCTCAGCAAGGTCATGATCAACGGTCCGGTATCAGCACTGAACAGCAGTGGCATTGCCCGTGGCCGGGGGTTCAAGCCCGCGACGATGTACTCCGATGTCGCGATGACGCTGGTGAATTCGTCAGTCGACACGATTGGCGTTGACACCATATCGGTTCGCGCGCGGATCGCGCAGGGCATCGCCAACATCGACACGGCGAGAATTGTTGGATCCGGCGCGCAGATCGAAATATCCGGCCAGATCGGTTGGGATTCCCTGAAGACCGGAACGCTGGCCTACTCAGCGCAGATCGATTCGCTTGGCACGTTTGCGCGATACATCCCCGGCGCGAACACGGTTGATACCACGGTTGTGAAGCCGCGTCCGCGTGTGGCGTTCGAAGCGCTCGTGAGAGCGCGTGCGGATTCGGCACGCACGGCTCGGCAGACGGAAGTCGAGCGTGCCGTCGCCATGGCACCGCCCGTCACACTGCGTGTTCCGACCGATACTCCGCGCGCCATTCCGCGGAATGTCCTGGCCGGCAGGGTTCACGCGAGCGGAACGATTACGGGGTCCGTCGACCACTTCTCGCTCGACGGCACGACGGCCGATACCGGTCTCGTGGTGCTCGGGAATTCGGCGCAGCACATCACGGCGACGTACAAGTGGATTGACGCGCGAACCAAGCAGTCCAAGGTTTCGCTGGACCTCGATGCCGACACGGTGAGTGCATACGGGTTCGCGTTCGATAAGCTGCACACTGACGCTACCTACAGTGCGCCGAACGGCACGGTGAATTTGACCGTGCAGCAGGGATCACTGCGCAGCTATGGCTTGAATGGTGATTTCACACTCGACAAGGAGCGCAACGAGCTCCACTTGAAGGATGTGGCGCTCAAGTTCGACAGCACCACGTGGTCCTCGACGCATGCGTCGACAGTGCGATTCGGCGCAGGCGGGATCGAGGTCGTGAATCTGGAGTTGTTGGATGGTCCGGGTCGTCGCATCTATGCGAATGGCCTGCTGCCGACGAAGGGCGTGGCGAATTTCGATCTGCAGGTCACGGACTTTGCCGTGGAGAATGTCGCCGAATTGCTGCAGAGCGATTTGCCGGTGGCGGGCCGCGTGAGTCTCAATACGCACGTGAGCGGTACGTCCGAAGATCCGCGGATAAAGGGCTCGCTCGATTTCGTGAAGGGTACGTACAACGAGGTCGGCGTGCCTGAGCTTCACGGTACGTTCGACTACGCCGCGAAACAGCTCACGCTGAATGCACGCGCCGTTGATACCACTGGGCGAGTGGTAGCGAGTGTGAATGGCACGGTGCCGGTCGATCTCGCATTGTCGGGAGTGACCGGCTCGCGACTGCAGGACTTGCCGCTGAACGTCGCGGTGGCGTCCGATAGCCTGCCCATCGAGTTGATCCCGCAGTTCACGAACAAGATCACCGACATCAAGGGAAGCGTGATCGGCAACGTGAAGGTTGCGGGCACGTTGAAGAAGCCGCAGTTGCAGGGCGATCTCACGCTGAGTGCGGTCTCGTTCAACATCGTCCCAACTGGCACTCGGCTCGAGTCAGTCAACGGCCGAGTGCGCATGACGGGCGATACGGTGTTCGTCGATTCGATCGCCGGGTTTTCTGGTGCCGGCCCGGTGCGGCTCGGTGGCTATGTCGCGATCGGGGACTGGCGCGAGCCGGTGTTCAACATCGCGCTCACGGCGGAAGACGCGAATCTCCTCAACAACGACAAGGGAGAGGTCCACGCGACGGCGGGCCTTCGGCTCTCCGGAACAATGGCCGCGCCGTATGTCAGTGGCCAGCTCACCGTGGTGCACGGCGTGGTGTATGTCTCGGAGTCGCGTGGCAAGAAGCTCATTGGCGCTGGCGATCCATCGCTCTTTGCGGTGGTGGACACCTCGATTGCCTTCCAGCGTAATCTCTTTCCGGCGCAGTCGCGGATGTTCACGAACATGCGCGTCGACGTTGACGTGGCGGTCAATCGCGACACGTGGGTTCGCTCGCGCGACGCGAACGTCGAGATCTACACCGACGGGCCGCTCCAGATTCACGCACTGGGCGACGCACTGACGTTGACTGGCGCAGTAAACGCCGATCGCGGCGAGTACACGTTCCTGAGCAAGCGCTTCCAGATCAAGCGCGGCTCCGCATTGTTCATCGGCGACGCTGCGCTCAATCCGACGTTGCAGGTTACTGCAGAATATCAGGTCAAGCAGCAGAACGTTACCAACATTCGTGTGCTCATCGGCGGCACGCTGACGAATACGCGCATTTCGCTCGAGAGTGACGCACAACCGCCGCTCTCGCAGAGCGACCTATTGAGCTACCTCGCGTTCGGTGAAGGATCGGCCTCGTTGCTCCAGTTCAACCAGGGATCACTTGGCGGGCAGCAGGGCAACTTGTTGAGTGTTGCCAGCTCGCGTCTCGCAGGTGTGGCGTTGGGTGTGGCGCTGGATGAAGTGAAGGGCAGCGCGGCGCGCTCGCTTGGTGTCGACGTGTTCAACATCACGCCGGGTGACATTCCGTTCTCTCAGGGATCTGGTTTCGATTCATTCCTCAAGGGCACGGAGATCGAGGCGGGCCGGTACCTGAATCCGAACACCTTCGTGAGTGTCATCGCGACGCCCGGTATTCTTGCGTGCGGCCGGCGTCAGGAGAACAGCTCCTGCAACATTCTCGGAGCGTCGTTCGTGCAGCGTACGTCGAAGGGGCTGCGGTTCGAGGCGACATTGTCGCCGAGGTATATCCCCGATGCGCCGACGTTGGCGGGACAGAAGTACGGCGGCACGTCTCAGTTCGGGGCGTTCATCATTCGCGAGTGGCGCTTTTAGCCCGTGAGGCGAAGTGGCTGAAAATCAGGACGCGCATTCGTCCTCGCTGAGTGACAACCACTGCGCGCGTGCGTGCCTGCAATACACAGCTAAAGTGTTCCAACAAAAGCAGTTTGACCGCGTAACCCGGATGCGCTGAGCGCTGGTCCTGGTCCTGCTTTTCCGGATAGCGTCGCCGACCTTTTTACCCTCGGCGCGAAACCCGGAGTTACACCATGCGCCTCTTCACTCTTGCACGCGTCGGACTCGCGACCGTAGTCGTCGCGCTCGTGCCTTCGTTTGCCTCGGCTCAGCTTTCAACCGGCCGCAACGCGCCCAGCACGCCGGCGAGTTCGTCGTTCGACGTGACGCCGTATGCGGGCTACATGATGTTCGGCGATCTCGCGAACGGACCGCTTGGCACGTCAATCAGCAATGCGCCTGCGCCGGTTCTCGGTGTACAGCTTGGCATGCGTATCGCGCCGAATCTCTCCGTGATCGGCAACGTTGCCGGTGCGAACAGTGAGATCAAGGCGGGCATTCCGATTCTTGGCGGCGTCACACTCGCGCAGACGTCGACCGTGCTGTACGACATTGGCCTCGAATACCGGATGGAGACATCGAACGCGTATGGCTATCGCTTCGTGCCGTTCGTGCAGGGCGGCGTCGGCGGCATGCACTACAGCATCACGCAGTCGATGTTGAGTACGACGGCAACGAACCTGGCCGGCAACCTCGGCGTGGGTGCTGACATCGGGCTCGGGACGGGAATGTCGCTGCGCATGATGGCGCGTGATTACATCGGGAAGTTCAACTTCCAGGATGCAACTTCGCTGGATATATCAGGCGGGACGTCGTCGAATTATGCGGTGAGTGCCGGCGTTCGACTTTCCTTTTAGTGACGTGATGCGTGCGGCGCGCGCACGGCGTACCGCGAACAGCATGAGGTGCAGATTCCTCGACTTCGCTCGGAATGACACGGCTCACGCACTACGCGCGCCGCACGTATCACGCATCACGAAAGAGTCAGTGCCCAGTGCGTTCAACCGTAGCTCCCGCAAAATTCTCGGTGGTTACGTCCTTCCCACCATTGAGCGAACGCACGTAGGACACGAGCATCCACACCTGATCATCCGAGATCAACGAGCCCCACGCGGGCATGCCCTCGGGCCGGCCTTGATAGATCGACTCGAATACTTCGGCGGCTGACCCACCAAAGTGCCAGCGGCCATCGGCGAGGCTCGGTCCCATAGCACCGCTGCCGTCGGCGCCGTGACAGTCGATGCAATTGTACGACACGAAGAGCTTGCCGCCGGTCGCGATCGCATTTTTGTCGCCCTCGTACGGATTCACCAACTTCATGCCGGCGAGCGGTTTCACCATTCCAGGCTGGATGTGATCGCCATGCGAGACGAAGCGCGTGGTGTAGTCCGTTCCCGCTCCGACCGTTTGCACAGGCGGCGTCGCGACGGTTTCGGCGTTCGAGTCGCGCGTGCACCCTTGTGAGGCGGCAGCGGTGCAGAGCAACAGCAGAGTCTGGAAGCGCATGTGCCGCGTCCCGTTGAAGTACTACAGTGAGAATACAAAGAGCATTCCGCCCCACGATGTCCATCGCGACAATTCGGGCAGTGTCGACCCGCGTTCGCGAACGTCATAGGGAAGATTTGCCGCGACGTCTCCTGCGATGAGGAGGCCCATGTCGCCACCGATGCCGGCATAGATAGCGATGTACTCCTTTCCGTCCGGGCCCTTGTAGGCAATGGGATTTCCAACGACGCCGGATCCAACCTTGAACTTCCACAGCACTGCACCGGTGCGTGCGTCGGCAGCCTTGAACCATCCGTCGAGCGTGCCGTAGAAGACAACGTTGCCCTTTGTTGCGAGCGCGCCGCCCCAGACCGGATACGGCTCCTTGATGCCCCACGCCTTCTTCCCCGTGGTTGCATCCCACGCGATGAACTCGCCGCGATTGCCGCCTGGCCCGCCCTTCTCGGGCGCATTGCCGCCGATGTATGGCGTGCCGGGAATGAACGCGACGTCACGCGCTTCGAAATCCATACAGAGGTTGTTTGTCGGCACATAGAACAGGCCCGTGTTCGGTGAAAACGCAGCGGGCTGTTGGTTCTTGCCACCTTCGATACTCGGGCAAATGTCCGTGACTTTCGTTCCCTGAAATGGAGCCTTGTCCGGATTGTGTTGCGGGCGTCCTGTTTTCAGATCGACGCCCGTGCTCCAGTTCATCGGGACAAATGGCTTTGCGAGGAGAATTTCCCCTGTGGCGCGATCCATCGTGTAGGCGAACCCGTTGCGATCGAAGTGCACGAGTGTCTTGCGTGTCGTTCCGCCCATCGGCAGGTCGACAAGGATGTTCTCGTTCACCGCGTCGTAGTCCCACACGTCGTGCGGTGTCGGCTGGAATGCCCACACGATCTCACCGCTATCGAGATCGCGCGCGATGATCGCGGCACTCCACTTGTTGTCGCCGGGCCGTTGCTTGCCGTTCCACGGGCCGGGATTGGATGTGCCGTGATAGACGAGATTCAGTTCGGGATCATACGAGATCCATCCCCATACCGTCGCGCCGCCCTGCATGTACGTGGTGCCGGGCCAGCTCGACGCGCCCTGATTCTTCGTGGTGTCGCCGGCAGCATAGAAGTTCTTGAAGCGGCTGCCAACCTTGATGTCGGCGTCCGGTCCAATGTTGTATGCGCGCCAGACTTCCTTGCCGGTTTGTGCATCGAGGGCGGCGGCCCAGCCGCGTACACCCATTTCGCCACCGCTCGAACCAACAATGACTTTCCCCTTCGCGACAATCGGCGCCATCGTCATTGTCTCGCCGCGCTTGAGGTCACCCATCGCGGCGCGCCACACAATTTTTCCCGTTGCCGCATCAACGGCAATGGTGTGACCATCGAGCAGATTGTAGAAAATCTTTCCATCGGCGTACGCTGCGCCGCGGTTCACCACGTCACAGCAGGCGAGGCCGACGGCGGTCTGCGCATTCTCGGGCCGCACCTTCCACTTGAGCGGCTGGCCTTCAATGGAGAGATCGAGTGCGTACGACACGTTCGGATAGGGCGTCACGAGATACATCGTGTTGCCAACCACGAGCGGCTGTCCCTCATGCCCGCGCAGCACACCGGTTGAAAACGTCCACGCGGCGTGCAGGCCCTTCGCATTTTCCGGTGTGATTTCATCGAGCTCGCTGTAGCGCGAGCTCGCATAGTCGCCACCGGGCGTCTGCCATTCGCCAGCGTTGCCCATGTGCGGCGTGGCGATGCGCGTGCCCGGAACGGTCGTCACTGCCGTGGAATCGTGCGCGCTGCTCTCGCCCCGATTACACGCGGCGAGCAGCACCAGTGCCACCAGTGTACAGCGCATGGTCAACTCTTCTGTTTTGATTTCGTTGCGGTCTTGGCCACGGCCTTGGCCTTCGTCGCTTTCTTCGCACCGGCCTTGGTCAAGAGCCGAGATTTTTCGTAGAGTGCGATGTATGCCTCGGGCGACATCGACGCGATGGATTCGCCGATGGCATCGAGTGCGAGATCATTCGCCGCCTTGAAGCGGACGCACGACTTGCCCATGTCGAGCTTCTTGCCGGCCCGCGCGAATCCTTTCTGCAGCTTGCTCGCGGAATCGGCGCTCCCGTATGCGCCCATCAAGTACAGCGCCAAATGATTTTTCTGCGCCGCGAGTCCCACATAGCACAGCGGTTGCCCGTTGTACGTCTCCGGAAAACGCGCGAGCGGGATGTGATAGTAGATCATCCCATACGCCATTCCTTCGACGTATCCCTTCGGCAGCTTCTTCTTCACCACCGCGCGCACCGTGCTCAGTTCCTTGCGTCGCTCATCGGGGAGTGACGCGAGGTACTCTTCCACGGTTTTTGCTGCGCTCATGGCCACGCTACCTCTTCGCCGGAATGAGGTAGTCCTGCGAGCCAATGCAACGCCACTGTCCGTCGATCAGCGCCCACGCATCGGTGTAACGATAACGGTTGTCGAAGGCGCCCTTGGGGCCGCTGCCCTTCAAGCGCAAAATGCCGATCACGACAGCAGAGTTTCCGTAGACGAACGCCTTCATGTTTTCGTTCGACCCGGTCTTCACGGTATCTGTCCCCGACGTGAACACCTTGATGCCCTCGGCGCGATTCATCACGCCGCTCTCGTCGGAGTAGACCCACTTGGGAGCGGTGAGCTTCTCGAGGCCCTTGGGGTCGCGCTTGATGACGGCCTGGACGAAGTCGTTCTCGAGCTTGAAGAGGGTTTGCTCGGCTGTTTGTGCCTGCGCCGTGAAGAGCGGGAAGAGCAGGAAGAGCGTGAGGTGCAGATTCCTCGACTTCGCTCGGAATGACACCGAGTTCGCTCGGAATGACACCGAGTTCGCTCGGAATGACACCGAGTTCGCTCGGAATGACACCAGCTTCGCGCGCAATGACAACACCGTTGTCGTCCTGAGCGCAGCGAGGGACCTGCTTGTCACGCTACTCCCCAAAATGCGGCTCATACGCCTCACCCTCCTCGTCCGCGCGAAGCTGCTCGAGCGACCGCGCACAAGTATTCCAGCGGAGAATTGCATCATCATTGCCAGGCTGGCGCAGTTCCTCCGCCTGCTCGAAGCAGCGCATCGCCGTGCGTAGCGAATCCTGCGCCATCTTCTCGGCATGCATGGCGCTCGTGGCCAACTGTGCGTGGCCGAGTCGCTCGTGGATGATGCCTTCGTAGTAGTGACGCTGATACGGATCGATGATCCGATCGAGCAATCCCTTCGCGCGGTGCGCGAGTCCGCGCGGCTCGGGCCCGAATTGATCGGTGAGCGCCAACAGCAACATGATCACTGCCTGCTGGTGCCCCGGATCCGCCATGAGCACATCGAGACAGATGCTCTCCGTCGCCCACGACTGGTTGAGCAGACGATAGCGCTCAGCCTTTAGCAGCGCGCGGGGAATTGCCTCGTTGGAAATTGTCTTGAGCGACGTCTTCTGCATATTGCCTCCTCAATGCTTCTTTGGTCCGCGAACGAGACGCACCAGTGCCTTCAGCGGATCGAAATGCGCGTCGACCACGCGCTCCTTGAGCGGAATGATCGCGTTGTCAGTGATCGTGATATGTTCGGGACACACTTTGGTGCAGCACTTCGTGATGTTGCAGTAGCCGATGCCGAAATCATCCTTGAGCGCGTCGACGCGATTGGCCGTGTCGAGCGGATGCATCTCGAGTGCGGCAGCGTAGACGAGAAAACGAGGCCCGATAAACTCCTCGTGCTTGTGGTGATCACGAATGACGTGACACACGTCCTGGCACAGAAAGCACTCGATGCACTTCCGGAATTCCTGCACACGATCGACGTCGCGCTGATCGATGATCCATGTGCCGTCGGGGTTGTCCGGCGGCCGAGGCGTGAATTTCTGGATTTTTGGCTTGACGCGGAAATTCCACGAGACGTCAGTCACAAGGTCGCGCACGTGGGGAAAGGCGCGCATCGGTTCTACCGTTACCGGCTCATTGGCCGGCAGCGTATCGAGGCGCGTCATGCACATCAGCTTCGGATGGCCGTTGATCTCGGCGGAGCATGACCCGCACTTGCCCGCCTTGCAGTTCCAGCGCACGGCGAGATCGTTTGCCTGATCGGCTTGGATCTGGTGCACGGCATCGAGCACCACCATGCCATCGTTGGTGACGCAATCGTAGTCCTTGAACTCTCCGACGCCGTCCGCACCGCGCCACAGCTTGAAGGTGCGCTTCTCCTTTCCCACGGCGGCATCCTGCGCCGCTTGCGCCGCAGTGTAGGCGTCAACCGCATGAGATTCGTTCGGTGCGCTCACGATTGATTCTCCTTGATGATCGCCTCGAGATCCGCTGGGCGCGGAGGAATAGTCGCGCGCTCGAGCTTCATACTGCCGTCGCCGGCGCGGGTGATGACGTGATTGAACGTCGCGAAGGTCGGATCCTTCTCCGGGTAGTCGTCACGGAAATGTCCGCCGCGACTTTCCTTGCGTTCGATTGCACACCGGGCAATTGCTTCCGACACAATCATGAGGTGCTTGAGATCGAGCGTCGTGTGCCAGCCCGGGTTGTACTCGCGATTGCCCACGACAGACACCTTTTCGGAGCGGGCCTTCAGGACTTCGAGTTCGGAGAGTGCACGCTCCATTTCGCCCTGTACGCGCACGATGCCGACGAGATTCTGCATGGTCGTCTGCAGCGACTCCTGTACTTGATACGGGCCTTCGCCGCTGCGATTGAACGGCTCCAAGGCCTCGAGCACCGCGGCATCGATCGCACCGTTGTCGAGCGACGGTGTGCCT
>JBBQHJ010000015.1:0-31002 GCA_038323865.1 Gemmatimonadales bacterium | reverse complement strand
CATCGCCCATCGGAGGACATCGTGACTTCATGTGGACCGGTGCCCACAGGAATCGTCGCGAGTGTCTTCATGCTCGCCGCGTCAACCACCGAGGCGCTCGCCGCCTGCTGATTGGCCACGACGATGAGTCCCGCGCGCGCCGGCGCATCGGGACGCGAATTCTCTGTGACCCTGTTGTTGCGTGAGGAATCGGGACCGATCGGCGGCCGGCGCGTGCCGGAACGCTGCGTGGCAGTGCCGTCCGTGTCGGGGCCCTGATTACCCGAAGCACAGGCAGCGGCTAGCGCGAGAGCGCACAGCGCAGAGGAACGAAACGTCACCATTTTCAAGAGCTCGCTTTCGTTTGCATGAGGGGTGGGGGTGCAAGATGCTTCTTACACCTCAAAAGGAAAGACTCCTCGCGGGGACTAGACCCTCTATTCCTGCCGGTGGTCTCAGTTGACGGCTGCTTCGCTGGTCACGCTCAGCGCCGAGGGCGTTTCGCCAGCGGTAACGGGCAGCGTCAGGGTGACCGTGGTGCCCTTACCCATCTCGCTTTCGAGGGTAATGGACGCTCCAATGAGGTCAGAAAAGCTCCTCACGATCGCCAGGCCCAGCCCGGTGCCGCCGAATTGCCGGCGGGTCGAACTTTCGCCCTGTTCGAATGGCTCGAAGACCTTCTCTCGGCGGTCCTCGGGAATGCCAAGGCCCGTGTCGGCGATGACGATCTGGCGCGCCGTCCTCGTAATGGGATCGGCAATTACCCGGACAATCACATCACCCTCGGTCGTGAACTTTATGGCATTCCCGATGAGGTTGATGAGGATCTGCTTCAGCTTTCCGGCGTCGGTGACGATCGGCGCCATGTTCTCCGCGATGGCACGCGTGATCGTGAGTCCCTTCGCCTCGGCGGTCGACTCGAGCATGTCAATCGTCTCGCTCACGAGCGTGCCGACTTCAACGGTCTCACGCTCGAGATCCATGCGACCGGCTTCCACCTTGGCCACATCGAGAATCTGGTTGATCAGCGAGAGAAGGTGCATGCCGTTGTCGCGAATGCGCTGCGCATAGAGCTGCGCGCCCGCCGAGAGCTCGCCTGCACGGCCCTGCAACATCACGCGCGAGAATCCAATGACTGCCGTGAGTGGCGTGCGCAACTCGTGATTCATGCGCGTCATGAAATCGCTCTTCGTGCGATTCGCGGACTCGGCCGCGTCCTTGGCAAGACGCAACGCAACTTCAACCTCCTTTCGCTCGGCGATGTCGTGCCAGACGGCGAGAATGACGTCACGTCCGTGAAGACGAAGGGGCGTGAGCGTGACTTCAACGGGAAATTCTGAGCCGTCGTCGCGACGATGTGTCCACTCGAAGCGATGAAACCCAGCTGATCGTGCACGCTCGCGCATCTGTCCTGCGGCGACAACCGACAGGCGTCCATCGGGTTGGCGAAGCGGCGAGAGATCGGCGGGACGACGGCCAACGAGCTTCTCTCGTTTCGCGATGTGGAGCATGCGAAGCGTGGCGTCGTTGCAATCGATGATGCCCGATGCGTCGTACAACATGTGCGCATCGCTCGACCGCTCGAACAACACACGGAACCGCTCTTCCGATGCTTCGCGCTCGGTGATGTCGAGACCCGCAGCAATGAGGCCGTTGAGCTGTCCCGTTCCTACGCGAAGCGGTGTGATGTTCCACAAGACGGTATGACGTTCACCGCTGGCGCTCTTCATTGGTGCAACGAGATTCCGGATGGACTGACCCGCCAGCACCGTTGTAATGCCCTCGCGGATGCGGCCCTGCTCATCGCGCAGCACAAACTCGTCGACGTAGAGCTTTCCCACGGCATTGTGGCGCGCAACGCCGAAGAGCATCTCGGCCTCGCGGTTCCACTCGAAAATTCGTCCGTGCGGATCCATTCCAACGATGGCGCTGCCCGCCGTATCGACGAGGGAACGGAACAGCGCCGTTCCTTGCTCGAGTTGGTCCGCTTGCTGAAGCAACTCGTGGTTCTGCATCTCCAGCGCCTGCGCCTGGGCGAGGAGCTCTTCGTCGGCGCGACGCTGGAGCGTGATGTCGCGAAAAAGAATGACCGCGGCATTGGGCTGCGTGCTCTCACCGCGATACAGCGGCCGCGTATTTACCGAGAGAACACGCTCAGTGCCGTCCGTGCTCATGAGCGTGAGCACTTCGTCCGTGAGCGGAAGGCCGGTGGCCAGCGTAATGCGGCTCGGCAGATGCTCGGTATCGAGCGGGCGTCCCATGGCGTCGTGGAGCTTGTCGCGGCGACCGGCGATGGCCGCGTAGTCGGCATCCTCCGGAAGGTCGAACAACTTCAGCGCACTGGCGTTCACTCCGAGATACGCGCCCTTGTCATCGACGATGAGTAGACCATCGGGCATCGCCTCCAACACCGCACGATTGCGCGACTCGCTCTCGGCGAGTGCCTGCACGATGGTTTCCAGCTTGTGCTGCGCAGGTTGCAATGCGATGCGCACGCCGAGCACCATGGCGATGAGCAGCAGGATCACGCATGCGGCTTCGAGCAACAGCAGGTTCTCGACTTCGTGCGCCCACGCCGTTTCGAGCTCGTCCACCACGTGCGCGATCGACACCGCGAGTCGCTTCTGCTGGCTGAGCAGGGCGTCGATTTCAGACGGTGGCGCCGGTGTGGCAGCAATCCGCATCGACGCATCCTTCACCGAATCCTGGAGCGCAATGAGCTCTTCGTAGTCGCGAGCCGCCTTCGTGCCCGGTGGAATCACGACGTCGCCGGTCACGCCGCGAAGTTGCTGCGAGGTTTCGCGAAGATCGGAAACCGTTGCATCGATTCGCGGGCGCCAGAGCGCCTGATCTTCAGGCGCGGCCGAACGCGCGAGGAGCGTGAGCGCTACGAGTCGCTCGCTCAACATTCGTTGACGTCCGGCCACGTTCATGCGTGCGCCGTCGATGCTGTGCCGAGACGTCTGCGCGACCAGCAACCCCATCACAGCAACCGCCACAGCAATCACGGCGAGAACGCCAAGACTTGTGCGACGTGCGAAGGAGAGTGCGCGAGGGACGACAGGCATCCGAACTAGACCAATAGCTGCCGCTCCTCGTCACGGATTTCTGAGGGTCACGGCCGACCGCTTTCGCTCTCCCGCATCGAATGGCCCGGCGTGCGCGCCAGCAGGCTGGGGAAGAAGATACGTTGTCTTAGTCTGCTTGGCCGAGTCGAAGCAGTGTGTCTGCATCGAGGGTGCGCCAGTGCCGTGGATAGTTCCACAGCCGGCGTACGCACTCCCGCGAGTTCAGGACAAGACACTGCTGGCTCTTTGCCCATGTTTGCGGCGTGGAGACTTCGCGGACTGTCCACTCGATGCCGTGTCTATCGACTACGACGTGTGGAAACTGATCGTCACCGCTTCGGTTCTGCGACAGATATGCGCGGCCATCCGTATCGACACTCCAAGACACTGCACCCACCTGAGTCTGCCCCTCGTGAAGATCCCGACCCACCGTCAGCGGGCCTCACAATGTTCACCAAGGGGACAGTGGAAGGTTCGTGCCTGACTGTCGGTTGTTCTAGAGGCCGCCGAGCAAGTTGTCGATGCGTTTTTCGCCGGCGTCCATGGCGCGGCCGTCGAGAATGGAGCGCATGAGGTCATCGACTTCGAGCTCGAAGTCGTTCGGATATTTCCGGTTCTCGGGAAAGCGCAGGACGGCGCCGATTACGAGCGGGAAATGCGGCTCGCCTTCTCCTTCTTCCGACCCCTCTTCATCCTCGTCATCATCATCGTCATCATCATCATCAGAACCCACGACATCTTCGTATGACGTGCCCGTAAGCGACGCGGATGCCGCCCATGGTTCCGGCTCGTCGTCCTCGTCATCCGAGCCGACGCTCTCCTGAATTGCTTTCATGGCCCGCGCCGAAAGAAGAGCGCTCAGTTCGCCACGAATGCCACCATCGTCTTCCCAGGCTGCGCCGACGACAATGACCGGCTCACCGAAGGCATCGCTGGCAAAGAAGGCGTCCACGAGCGGGCTCGGATACGCGTTGACCGCGAGGAGGGCATTCTTGGGACCCGCTCGCGTGAATGCTACCGGCTGGTCGCCGGGGTTCGCTCCTGGCCGGTCGATGCGCTCGACGCGAAGCAGGATCGGCTCGGGGACGATGAACGTGAGCGGATTCTCGCGGGTGTACTCCATATCGGAAAGTAAGCGGCGAGCGGCGAACGGCGGAGAAGCGAGCTAGATTCCGGATGCGGCGATGTACACCGCAGGTTCTCCACTCGTCAGGGAACACATGCAGGCCAAAACTGAACCAGCGCTTCGACTTGCACGCTCCGAAGCGCCCGCGTCCACGCCCGCCGAACGACCCGCGCATTTGACGGACAGCTTCGTCGAGCGCAATCCAGGAATGGAGCTCGACCTCGACATCGTCCGGGCGCTGCGAGTGAACCGATCGGCCGTGGAGCGTCGCGCAGCGACCATTCCCACGCGCCGCACGGTGAAGAAGGAGTGGCAAGCCGGTTGGCTGCTTCGCGCCATCACGCTGATCGACCTCACCACGCTGGCCGGTGACGACACGGCTGGCAACGTGAAGCGCCTCTGCGCCAAGGCGGCACATCCGCTTCGCACCGATCTCAAGGATGCGCTCGGCGTTGGCGACGTCGACATCACCACCGGCGCCGTCTGCGTTTATCACGCGATGGTGCCTACGGCAGTTGAGGCGCTGCGGGGGACGGGGGTGCCCGTCGCCGCCGTATCGACCGGATTTCCGGCCGGACTGAGTCCGCTCGAAGAGCGTGTGCGCGAGATTCGCGCATCGGTTGCCGCGGGTGCAAAGGAGATCGACATCGTCATCACGCGCGGCCACGTGCTCACGGGCAACTGGCAGGCGCTTTACGACGAAGTGAAGATGTTCCGCGAAGCATGCGGCGATTCGCACATGAAGTCGATCCTCGCCACCGGTGAGTTGGCGACGTTGGGAAATGTTGCGCGTGCGAGCATGGTCGCGATGATGGCGGGCTCCGACTTCATCAAGACGAGCACCGGCAAGGAAAGCGTGAATGCCACGCTCTCGTTCTCGCTCGTGATGACGCGCATGATTCGCGAATACTTCGAGCAGACTGGATACGCGGTTGGTTACAAGCCAGCCGGTGGTATTCGCTCGGCGAAGAATGCACTCGAGTACCTGTACCTCATGAAGGAAGAACTCGGCGATCGCTGGCTCAAGCCCGATCTCTTTCGCTTTGGTGCAAGCGGGCTGCTCACCGACATCGAGCGCCAGCTCGAGCACTTCGTTACCGGGCGCTACTCGGCGGCCCACCGTCACCCGATGGTCTGATCATGACGACGACCGTTCGCGAAGTATTCGAGACGATGGAGTACGGGCCGGCACCGGAGGCTGACAAGCCCGTGCAGGAGTGGCTCGCAAAGCACGACGCCAAGTTCGGCCAGTTCATCAATGGTGAGTGGACGAAGGTCGCGTCGCCGTTCGAGGTGATGAACCCGGCGACGGGCAAGAGGATCGCGCAGGTGTCGCAGGGTTCGAAGAAAGATGTGGACGCCGCCGTCGCAGCCGCTCGCAAGGCGTTGCCCGCGTGGCAGGCGCTCGGCGGTCATGGGCGCGCGCGGTACATCTACGCACTCGCGCGAGCAGTACAGCGCAATTCACGGTTGCTCGCCGTATTGGAATCAATGGACAACGGCAAGTCGATTCGTGAGACGCGCGACATCGATGTGCCACTCGTCGCGCGGCATCTCTATTACCACGCCGGCTGGGCGCAGTTGATGGAGAGTGAGTTCGTGGGTTATCACGGCGCTGGCGTTGTTGGCCAGATCATTCCGTGGAATTTCCCGCTGCTCATGATGGCGTGGAAGGTTGGTCCTGCGCTCGCCGCGGGATGCACCATCGTGATCAAACCAGCGGAGTTCACGCCGCTGACGGCGCTCGCGTTTGGCGAACTCGCCGAGTCGATCGGGCTGCCCCCGGGTGTGTTGAACATCCTGACGGGCGATGGCGCGACTGGCGCAGCGATGGTCGATCATCATGACATCGACAAGATCGCGTTTACCGGTTCTACGGAAGTCGGCCGGATCATTCGGAAGGCGACGGCCGGATCGGGCAAGAAACTGAGTTTAGAGCTTGGCGGCAAATCGCCGTTCATCGTGTTCGACGACGCGGATCTCGATTCGGTTGTCGAAGGTGTCGTCGATGCAATCTGGTTCAATCAGGGCCAGGTGTGCTGCGCCGGCTCGCGCTTGCTCGTGCAAGAAGGCATCAACGACAAGCTGATTGCCAAGCTGCGCGCACGCATGGAGACGCTGCGCATTGGCTCACCGCTCGACAAGGCGGTGGATATGGGTGCGATCGTTGCGCCCATTCAGCTGGAGCGCATCAAGGCGCTCGTCGAACAGGGCGCCGCAGAAGGTTCCGAGATGTGGCAGCCTTCGTGGGCCTGCCCAACCGAAGGAAGCTTCTATCCGCCAACGTTGTTTACGAACGTGCAGCCGTCGAGCACCATCGCGCAGGTCGAAATTTTTGGACCGGTTCTCGTCGCCATGACATTTCGAACGCCAAGTGAAGCGGTGGCGATTGCGAACAACACGCCGTATGGCTTGGCGGCGAGTGTGTGGAGCGAGAGCATCAACCTCGCGCTGGACATTGCGCCGAAGATCAAGGCGGGCGTGGTGTGGATCAACTCCACGAATCTCTTCGACGCCGCCGCCGGTTTCGGTGGTTATCGCGAATCTGGATTTGGACGAGAGGGTGGTCGTGAAGGAATGTATGAGTACTTGAAGCGCGACTCGGTTGGTCAGTCTGCCAGTCGGCCAGTCGGCCAGTCAAACGGCGCCAAGAGCAAGCCGGCAGACCGGCTGACTGGTGGACTGGCAGGCCTGGTTGATCGAACCCCCAAGCTGTACATCGGCGGCAAGCAGGCTCGCCCCGACTCCGGCTATTCCATCAAGGTTACCGGCGCGGATGGTTCAGTCATCGGCGAAGTTGGCGAAGGCAATCGCAAGGACGTGCGCAACGCGGTGGAAGCGGCGCATTCGGCCGCTGAGTCGTGGTCGAAAGCGACGGGACACAACCGCGCGCAGATCTTGTACTACGTCGCCGAGAATCTCGCGGCGCGCGCCGATGAGTTTGCGAAGCGCATCGAGCAGATGACCGGACATGATGGTCGCGCGGAAGTCGATGCGGCGGTGTCGCGATTGTTCACGTATGGCGCATGGGCCGACAAGTACGACGGCCTTGTGCATCAGGTGCCGCTGCGCGGTGTCGCGCTCGCGATGAACGAGCCGATTGGTGTGATCGGTCTCGCGTGTCCCGATGACGCGCCGCTGCTTGGTCTCGTGTCGCTGATCGGACCCGCGCTCGCCGCGGGCAATACGGTCGTCGTGGTTCCGTCGGAAAAGCATCCGCTTGCTGCGACGGATTTCTATCAGGTGCTCGAGACGTCCGACATGCCTGGCGGTGTTGTGAACATCGTCACCGGTCCGAAGGATTCACTGATGAAGACCATCGCCGATCACGATGACGTGGATGCGGTGTGGTACTTCGGCTCACGCGATGGTGTGCGTGGTGTGGAGCTCGCGAGCGCGGGCAACATGAAGCGTACGTGGGCGTCGTGGGACGCGCGTGACTGGATGTCTATTCATGACGGAGAGGGTCGGGAATTCCTGAGGGAAGCCACCCAAGTCAAGAATATCTGGATTCCGTATGGTGAATAACGCCGCTTCCCGCTGACCGCGTTTTCGCAAATGCGGGTCAGCGGTTTGCGGTCAGCGGCCGCTCATCTCTGCAGTCGGGCCGTAAATGGGCGGATGCGACACTTCATTCAGGCGGAAGTACGCACTCAACTGTCCGCGATGATGAATTATGTGGCTCATGAGCAGTGTGCGAATTGCCGCGCCGCGCGGCATCGATATCACTACTGTTTCGCCACGACGCAGCGTCCACATCGTGCCGAGCGTGCTCTCGTCGACTGATTCGATCGCCTTGCGTGACGCGGCGACGTTGGTGTCGAACACCTTGAGCAGCTCCTCGGAGGTCGCGTACGTCTGCGGCATTGCGAAACCTGGTGCGGAAAAGTCGCGCTCGTCGGCGCCAACGACCAAATCGCCGAACCGGGCGATGTTTGCGATGTGCGCCGCCAGCTCATGCATGGTGCGCGACTTCATGTTCGGCTTGTTGATCTCACTCCCAAACGGCACACGCTCGAGCATCGTGCGCGTGGTCTTCATCTCGTTGTCGAACTCGGGTAGTAACGTGGCGGCGAAGCTCATCGGTGTGACTCGCGGAGAAGGTTTCGGGAACGCTGGCGGTGTCGTATTCTGGGGCCGTGGAGAATCTTACTCATTCGCTCGTCGGCGCGACGCTCGCCGAGCTCACGCTGCCTGCCGAGGCCACTCTGTTACAACGCCGACTCTTCTTCACCGTCGGCGTTATTGCTGCCAACCTGCCGGACGCTGACCTCGTGTACGGCGGGATCATGCCGAATCCGCTCGGCTACCTCCTCCATCATCGAGGGCACACGCACACCCTCGTAGGACTGGTTGGACTGGCTGCGCTGATTGCGCTTGTCGCGCTCATTCCGAGGATTCGTGCTGTCGTCAGGACGTCGCCGGCTCGATTCTGGCTCCTTACGGCTGCCGCGCTGCTCAGTCACATCGTGCTCGACTCGTGGAACAGCTACGGTGTTCATCCGTTCTGGCCGTTTGACAACAAATGGTACTACGGCGACTCCATTTCCATCTTCGAACCGTGGCTGTGGATTCTCCTCGGTCTCGCCGTTGGTGCGAATACAAGGAATCGAGTCGCACGGCCCATCCTGTTCGCGTTGCCACTCATCCTCGTTGTCGTTGCCGGTTTCCTCGGCGCGATCACCCGGTCGTCCGCGGTTGTCATTCTTGTCGTAGCGGCAGTCGCAATACCTGTGGGCTTTCGATGGAGCACCAAGCGACGCACTCAGATGGCGTTTGCAGCGGCGACGATATTCGTGGCCTTGAGCTTTGGACTGTCGCATGCCGCGTATGCAGCGGCGAAACAGTCGCTCACCCCTCCGCGCGGTACCTCGGTGCTGGATGTCATCCTGTCGCCGAAGCCCGCGCAACCACTCTGCTTCAGCGCGCTGACAGTGGAGAAGAACGAGAGCGCAGGAGAATTCGCATATCGACGCGGTGATATCTCGCTCGGCCCTGCACCACTTGGTTGCGCCGATGTGAAGGGCGTTCGCTGGGACGGCCCTGACCGCGAGTTGCTCGGCACACTTCGCGACGTCGTGCAGCGTGATTGCTGGGCACGAGCGTGGATGCAGTTTGGGCGTGCACCGATGCTGGATAAGCGATCGCTCTACGACGCGCGGTTTGGTCGCGCGAGAGCAGGCTTTACGACGATGGTCGTAAGTGCATCCAGAGGGTGCCCGGCACACATGGTTCCGTGGGGAATGCCGCGTGCGGATCTCCTTGGTCCCTAAACGGAATTTGACAGCGGACTAAGGCCTTCGCAGTAGGGTTGATGTATCTCGCCATCCGCGATTCAGCAGGCGTGTACCTCCAGAACGTGTCGACGCACTAACAATTACTATTTGAATGGACTCGAAAACTTTGCTGCCGTGATCAGTGTCGAATCCGTCAGCGTTCCGAGGAACGCGACGAGGGAATTCTTCTGTGCCTGCGAGAGATTGAGCCGAAGCGGCGCACCGCCGTTCGCGCGAAGGCGATTGTCGAGATTCGGATTGGCCTGCACGCCGTTGTCATAGAAGTTGATCACCTGCGCCAGTGATGTGAAGCGGCCGTCGTGCATGAAGCGCGGGCGGAGTGCAACGTTGCGCAATGACGGCGCCTTGAACCGCCCACCACCCGCGCCGACGTCCGTCACGGTCGCATCGAGTCCCGTGTTGTGAATGTTGTCGCTCACATGCGCGTTCGTCGCATGACACGTCGCGCAACCCGCCGTGCGAAAGAGCGCCTCGCCCTGCACTTCCTGCGCAGAAAATACGCCAGCGAAGTTCGGCTGCCCGCCACCGGTGAACGCGCGGTCGAACTTTGCACCGCCCGACGTCAGCGAACGCACGTACTGCGCGAGTGCCCGTGAAACGCGATCGCTCGTGATGTCGGTTGTGCCGAAGGCCGACTGAAAGAGTGCCTTGTAGTACGTCGTTGCTGCGAGCTTGGTGACGAGCGCATCGAGCGTCATTCCCATTTCGGTGGCATCCTGGATCGGCAACAGCACCTGATCCTCGAGCGTCGCCGCGCGTTCATCCCAAAAGAATCTGGCACGTTGATAGAATCGTGCATTCGCCAGACCCATCGCATGCCGACCGGTCAAGCCGCCGTTGAAGCCCTTGCTCAGACGTGCCGTGTCCCCAAACGCGAGAGATTGGAGATGACATGATGCACACGCCTCGCGGTCATTCGCTGAGACGCGCGTGTCATAGAAGAGCACGCGGCCGAGCGTCGCTCCGGCGTCGGTGATGGGATTTGTTGCCGGCGTGTTGTCCGTAGACGTCGCCGGGCCTCCCGGTCCGTTCAGCGCAAAGTGCGCGGGCAGTGGTGCCGACCGGTCCGAGTACGCGAGCAGTGTCGTCGGCAACGTCGGCGCAAGAAGGCCAGGTGCGAACGCGACGATCGCGAATCGGTCGGTTGCGGATCTCCCCGAGGCATCGGTCGCCGTAATGGTGGCAGTGGTGATACCTGGCGCGGTCGGCGTACCACTAAGGTCGCAGCCGTTGGAGGTCATGCCGTTGGACGCGCTCGCGAACGCGATCTGGTACGTGAGTCCCTTCGCCGACGGATCGCTAAAAGCTCGGCCACCCATGCTCGCGTCATAGAACACGGGAACGCCAACCGTCGTCGCAATGACATTGTTCGCGATTACGAGCGCCGGCGTTGTCGCCGCGACAACATTTGTTGGACTGCTTGCATCCGACGCGCCCCCGCATGCCACCGCCGCCGCAAGGAGAATTCCCGCGAACCCGTCTTTCAGTATCCGCACCGGCATCGTCGCCTCGAGCATGATGGGCCAGGTACCCCGTGTTCCGATCAGACACCCGCTCAGCCCGGCACCCTACCCCTGAAACTTCACCGGGCTTGCGGCGACATCGATGACATTCGCGCGGCACTCGGCACCGACAAGCTCATAGTCTGGGGACACAGCTATGGATCGCATCTCGGCCTTGCGTACATTCGGCGTCATCCGGAAACACATCGAGCGAGCGATGCTCGGTGGCATTAACGGGCCGGATCACCGGCGTCGCATGCCGAAGGACGCGGACGTGCTCTTCTCGCGTCTCGATAGCGTCGTCCGTGCAACGCCAAGCCTCAATGCGGTGATGCCGGACTTCCTCGGCACCACTCGCCGTGTGCTCGATCGGCTCGGCAAGGAGCCTGTGACAGTCGTCGTGGATTCGCAGACTATTCTCGTGAGTCGCGAAGATGCCGCTGCCGTCATTGCCATTCAGAGTGGCGAGCAGGCATATGTGCGACGCTTACCAGCCATGATCGGCGCGATGGACGCGGGCAACTACACCTCCATTGCGCGACAGGTACGCGACGTCATCAAGAACCGCCCGCTCGGTACTGTGATGACGTACATGATGGATCTCGCGTCCGGCGTGTCTGATGCGCGTGCGAAGGCCATTCGCGATCAGGTTCCGACTGCGCTGCTCGGCAACGCGATCAATTATCCGTTCGACGATGCCGAATTTCAGTCGGCGTGGAGTGCACCGGATCTCGGCCCATCATTTCGCGCTCCGATTCGCACATCGATTCCAACGTTGTTCATCAGCGGCACACTCGATGGACGCACATCGTGATCTCCGGTTCGTCGCATAATCCGTATGCGCTTAGAACGGAATTGCGTGACGCGATGCTACGGTTTGCGAAGGGCGAGATGGTGAAGAGTGCCATCTACGACGCGCCGCATGTCGAGCTGCGCTCGCCGGATGAAGCGCAACTGCTCGAAGAGCTCAAGAGCATCGCGACAAAGGATGGAGTTCCTGCGGCGGTGGAGCGGTTGCGCGCGGCGGCCAAGCCCGGGTCGGGGCATCATGTGACGAGTGCGCTCGTGAATGAGATCGTCCTTTCGGCAATGCGTCAGGATCGGGCGATGGCCGCACAGGTGCTGGCGGTGGGACTCGAGCTCTTTCCGTGGAGTTCGCCGCTCATCACGCGTCGCGCGGAGGCTGAGGTTGCCTCGGGAAACAGGATGGCCGCGTTGGCGAGCTATCGGGCGGCGGTCGCTGCAGATCCTTTCAATCAGGTTGCCGAAGTGCAGATCAGACGACTCGCTGCGATGCCCTGACTGTCTACTGGAAAAGCAGTTGACAGACTACTGGGAATCCAGTAGCCTGTTTCCATGTCGACAATCTCCCTCGCCCTGCGCCGCGCGCTTTCTGCGCTTCCGATCCTCGCTTTCACTGCGAGCGCGCAATCGGCGGCAGGGCCGGTACGACAACTCGGCGGCGGGGAAATCAGCAGTCCTGAGGTATTGGGATCACTCGCGGCGATTCGGCAGCTCTCGAATGGCAATGTGCTTGTAAACGATCAGGCATCGCGGCGCGTGCTGCTGCTCGATCCATCGCTGAAATTGCTCCGTATCGTTGCCGACTCGACGCCGAACACGAACAACGCGTATGGCGGCCGAGCCGGTGGACTGCTCGGTTACCGCGGCGACTCGGCGCTCTTCGTTGATCCGGCGTCGCTGTCGCTGCTCGTCATTGATTCAGGTGGCAAGATCATTCGCACGATGGCAGCGCCGCGTCCGAACGAGATCCAGTTCATGGCGAATGCTGCCTTCGGCACTCCGGGCTTCGATGGCAAGGGCCGCCTGGTTTACCGTGGAGGCAGACCTCAGCCTGCGTCGGGAAAACCAAACGCCGACCCCGTATTTCCGGACAGCAATGCGCTGATGCGCGTTGAGCTCACAACCAGGAAGCTGGACACCGTTGCGTTCTTCAAGGTGCAGAAGATGCTCGTGAATATTTCGCGCGACGCGCAGGGCAACATCACGAACGTCGACGTGCTCATCAACAACGTGTTGCCGGTCGTCGACGAATGGGTCGTGATGACGGATGGCACGGTGGCGATCGTGCGCGGCCAGGACTATCGCGTCGATTTCTTCGACGCCGATAACACTGTGTTGCGCGGGCCGAAGCTCGCATACGACTGGGAGCGTCTTACGGATGAGCAGAAGGTTACGGTGATCGACTCCACGCGCGCGTTCCGAGAGAAAGCGCGTGCCGCGGCCGTCTCGAATACAACGATGGCCATGACAAGCGAGAGGCGCGTGACCTCGGTCGTCGAGGGTTCCTCGAAATCGGTGTCCGCTGGAAGTCCAGAGGGGCAAAGGGCGGCAGCGCTTCCACCGCTCATGCTTCCCGATGCATCGGAACTGCCCGACTATCGTCCCGCGTTTGGCGTTGGCAGCGTGCGTGCGGACATGGATAACCGGATCTGGGTCCGCACCACTGCTGTTCTTCAAGCTGGTGGCGGTGCGATCTACGATGTGATCGACAAGGCGGGCAAGCGCGTCGATCGCGTTCAGGTTCCCGTCGGCGTCACCATTGCCGGCTTCGGCCGGGGTGGTGTGGTGTATTACGCCGAGCGCGATTCATCAGGCACTCATTTGAAGAAGACCAAAACGAAATAGATGATCAGGGTGTGATCGACTCGACCGGACTGACGAAAGTCGAGTCGAGCGGAGTGGCCGCCTCGTCGTTCATCAGCGTGCTTCAGGGAAATGTGACTTTGACTGGCGAGTCGATGCGAAGCGCCATCTGATCGAGATAGGCCCACCACGATTGCAGCGTCGGGAAACCACCACTGTCGGTCCATCCGGCGCCGACCCAATGCACGACGGGCGTGCCCGATGTCGCCTTGGTGAGTGCCATGTAGTGACCGAACAGCTCTTTCCACTCGGGCGTTGGTGTGTTCTTCACGAGCACCGCGGTTCCCATCTCGCCGTGACCACCACTCTTCGGCGCAACAGGCCCCCAGCCGGTCACCCACGCACATGAGTTGTTGCGGCTCATGATGCCGATCATGCCTGGCCGCTTCACCGTGCCAACGACATACGGAATCTCACCGCCCTTTGATGTGGCGAAGATGCTCGTGGCCTTGAACAGATTCGAACCCGCATCGATCGCGATGCGCTTCACCTCCGACACCATGGTGCCGTTCACATTGAATGGATCGTAGCGCACTTCGAAGATGGCGCGAATAGGACCGCTCGCGATCACCTTCCACGCCTTGAAGTTGTCGGGACGCCAGATCGTGTCGCGCGCCCAGCCCGCGACGCCACCGTTGCCACGTGTTTCGCCGACATCGTAGAAGTCAGCGCCCTTCCGGTGTCGACATGATAGGAGTCGTGACCCTTGTCGTACCACTTGGACACGACAAGTGCGCGCGTCTTTTTGTTCCATACCTCGAGTCCGGCGCTCGACATGGCACTCGACGTCTTCTTCAGCCCTTCGCCATACATACGGAAGGCGACGCGATCGCTTTCCCACGCCATGTCGTCGCGCGGATCATCATGTCGCACGGAGACCTTTGGTGACGACGCTCCTCGGCGGCGAAATCTCCCTGGAAGATAAGCTCTTCGTTCGTGCCGTTGCCATCATTGTCCACGACCTGCGACGCAATCTCGCGACCCTCGGAATCGATTACCTGAACGGATGACCGCGTTTCAATCGTCAAGGGAATACTGAGTTGCTGGAGTTCGACGAATGGTGCCGGCGTTGTTGACGAGAATATCGATTTGCGATACAGCATTCTCGACTTCGGCAATCTGCAATCGTCTCGCCGGCTCCGCCAACGAGCGAGAACAAATGCAGATCCCTCGCTGCGCTCGGAATGACATCGGTCATCGGCCGAGTTCCTCAGCCGCGAGAATGAATGCGCCCACGCCCTTGGGATCATTCGAGACGACAGGCTCACTCATATAGTATGCGTACGTCCCATTCCGGTTGCCCTCGCCGCTGAGTCCAGAGACGGAGACGATCCCATTCAGTGAGGCGACTCCGCGGCTGTCGACTGTGACGAGATCGCGAACCAATCCGTCGAAGCCGTGATTGGCTGCCGAGCGGTAGTCGCTTGTGAGGTAGCCCTTCCGCGCGCCCTTGGCGAAGGCGTAGACGAACATGCTCGACGCCGACGCCTCATGGTAATTGCCGGCGCGATTGGGCTGATCGAGGATATCGTACCAGAGGCCGGAGACGGGATCTTGCACGTTGCGCGCGGCGCGGGCGACGTCCTGGAAGATGCGCACGAGCCCTCATTGAACACACTCGCGTACTGCGCATAGAACGGCTCGGCCATGTAAAACCGTCGAGCCACATCTGGAACGGGTACGCCTTCTTGTGCCAGAAGCCGCCTCCTGTTGTGCACGGATGTTGGCGCAGCTGTTCGCGCAGCGTCTTGGTGGTCCGATTTTGTTCGACGTTGTAACTATTGTAGTTCCCTGAAATCTGCCGCTCCGCCAGACGGCTTGCAATAATCGCCGTTTCCCTGACCGCTACCATAATATTGGACCGACCCCGACGTGCCGGGAGCCGTCCTCAGCCCACGCAGGCCGCATTGCGAAAGATCGACACCCGTGATTTCCAGCGCGCAACCCGAACGACCTCACGCGAGATCAACCGGCGGCCGACCATGCTCTACGTCCGTACGCAGGACCGCCTCGTCTTCGCCGCCGACATCCACTTCAGCCGCACCTTCGTGATGCTCAGCGATTTCGGCGGAACACAGATCGCCCTGGAATCGTTCGAGACCATCTTCGATCCCAAGGCGCTCGTCGCCGAATTGTCGTCTCGGATCCAACGGCTCATCGATGCACACGGTGCGCGGGGACGGTGCGAAGGACTCGGCGTCGTCGTGCCCGGCATGGTCGACCGCGAGACGGGACGCGTCCTCATGGCACCGCAGCTCGACTGGCGCGGCGTCGACATTCGCGACGATCTCGCCGAAGGTGTCGGCATGCCGGTGTTCATTGAGAACGCACCAATGGCCTGCGCGCTCGCACACATGTGGCTCGGCCAACGCGGCAACAGCAACGACAATTTTGTCTACGTCACCGTCTCCTATGGTGTCGGCGCCGGCATCGTACTCAACGGCCAGCTGATTCGTGGCTCGTCGAACTCCGCCGGCGAATTCGGCCACATCATTCTCGATCCCGCCGGGCCGCAGTGTCTGTGCGGAGCACACGGATGTTGGGAAGCGTATACCTCGAACCAGGCAACGCTGTCGCGCTACATGGGACGCGAGCTCGTGCCGTTATGGGGGAGCTCGGTTCATCCGCCGCAGACACTCGCCATCGACGGCTTGATTCACTGCGCGCGCACCGGCGACGCCCGAGCACGCACTGCAATCGAAGCCACCGCCCACTATCTCGGCGTTGGTATCTCGAACATCGTGAACTCACTCAACCCATCGCAGGTATTTGTCGGCGGTGAGATCACGAGCGCGTGGGACATGATCGAGCCGCATGTGCGCAGCGTGATGGTTGAGCGCGCGCTCACGCCCGCTGCCCGCGTCACACCTGTTGTCCCGGAACAAATGGGCGGATTCCCTCGCCTGCGCGGCGCAACGGCGCTCGTGGCGGCACCGCACTTCGCAGCACCGCGCGTGGCGTAGGTCAGCCGTGCGTGTCGACTTGCCCGTTCGTCCCGAAGACGAACCACTGCACGAAGATGTCCGGCGTCTCGCCGCAGCGCTGGGTCGCGTCATCCAGCGCCTCGAAGGCGACGATGCATTCGAGCAAGTAGAAGGGCTTCGTCGCGCCACGCGTGCACGACGTCATGGTGACGCGGACGCACCGACACTCGAAGAACTCCTCGCGCGTGTAGAGGCATTTCCGCTTGCGACATCGGCGATCGCTGCGCGCGCGTTCACGTTGTTCTTCCTGCTGATCAACACCGCGGAGCAAGTGCATCGCGTGCGACGCACCCGCGTGTACGCACGCGACGCCGATGCCACACCGCAGCCCGCATCCGCACGGTGGACGATGCGTCGCTTGCGCGAGCTGGGACGTTCTGCCGACGAAGTGTTGGACGCGATCTCGAAGCTCGATGTCCGGCCGGTGCTCACCGCGCATCCCACAGAGTCAACGCGACGCACGTTGCTCGCACTTCAGGCGCGCGTCGCTGATCTGCTGCTCGTGTCGGAACAGACGTCGCATTCGGAGCGACGCGTGATCGATGAGAAACTCGACGGCGAGATCGAACTGCTCTGGCTTACGTCCGAGGTGCGGCAGGATCGCCCCACCGTGCTCGACGAAGTCAGCACCGTGCTCTGGTATCTCGAAACGCGGCTGCTCGACGCGAGTGCCAGCGCACGTGACGCGCTCATTCGCGCATTCGAGGACGAATTCTCCGCGACAGCAAACACGCTGCACATTCCCGCTCTCGTTCGACTCGGCAACTGGGTCGGCGGTGATCGCGATGGCAATCCTTTCGTCACGTCAGCAACGACAATTGCGGCGGCGCGCCGAGCGAGCCATGTGATACTCGGCCGTTATGTCGAGGTGCTGGACGATCTCACCGAACGGCTCGCGCTTTCGGCGCAGCATGCGGAACCATTGCCCGCGCTTCTGGAGTCGATTGAGCACGATCGCGGCGTTCTTCCCGACGTCTGGAATACGAACAAGCGTCGCAATGCTGCGGAACCGATTCGATTGAAGCTGAGCTTCATGGCCGCGCGCGTTGCAGCAGCGAGACGTGTTGTTGCGTCGCGCGACGCGGGCAGCGTGCGGCCAGAAGCGAGTGCGTACGCAGATGCCATGGAGTTCGAGACTGACCTTCTGCTGATCCGCGACAGCCTTCTCAGTGCGGGCGCCATCGAAGCGTGTCGTACGATGGTCGATCCCCTTGTCGGTGTGGTGCGCGCGCATGGCTTTCATGGTTTCATGATGGACATCCGCGATCACGCCGACGTTCACCGTGACGCACTCGACGACGTTGCAACGGCCCTCGGCCTTCCGTCGATGGACGCCGATGCGATGCGCGCCGAGTTGATTGGGCGGCGTCCGCTGGTGAGTGAGCATCTGACGGTCAGCGACGCGACTACTCGCGTGCTCGACACCTTCCGGGCCGTTCGCACTATTCAAGAGGAGTCAGGTCAGTCGGCCGCCAGCACGTACATCGTGTCGATGGCGCGTTCGGCAGATGATCTCTTGCGAGTGCTCGTGTTTGCGCGCGAGGCGGGGCTTGTTGATCTCGCCGCCGCGTTGCCGACGTCGGCGCTCGATGTGGTTCCGTTGTTCGAGACGCAGGCTGATCTCGAGCATGCACCGCGCGTAATGCGCGAGTTGCTCGCCGATCCCGTTTATGTGCGACAACTCCATGCACGGGGCAACAGACAGGAAGTGATGCTCGGCTACTCCGACTCGGCGAAGGATGCCGGGTTGTTTGCGGCGTCGTGGTCGCTCTACTGCGCTCAGGAAGCGTTATCGGAAGTGTTCCGGAAGTCTGGTGTCGAGCTCGTGCTCTTTCACGGGCGCGGCGGAAGCGTTGGACGCGGCGGTGGATCGCCGGTGCATCGTGCCTTGTCGGCGCTGCCGCCAGGAACACTGCATGGGCCGATCAAGATTACAGAGCAGGGCGAGATCATCTCACAGCAGTTTGGCTTGCTGCCGGTGGCCGAGCGTTCGCTCGAGGTCACGTTGAGTGGTGTGGTGTTGCATCGGTTCAACGATTGGCGCACGACGCGTTCGCCTGAGCAAGTGAGTCGATATCGCGATGTCATGCGGGGACTGTCAGCGCGATCGTTCGAGGTGTATCGCTCGACAATCCACGAACGTGATGATGTGTTCGCGCTCTTTCTCGAGTCGACGCCGATTGCGGAGTTGGCTGATGCGCGGTTCGGGTCGCGTCCGGCGTATCGGCCTGGTGCTGGCGCCGGCATCAATGGCATTCGGGCAATACCGTGGGCGTTTGGCTGGACTCAGATCAGGTTGATGCTCACGGGTTGGTTTGGCGTTGGTACGGCGCTGGCTGAGGCGTGCAAGACAGCTGAGGGTCTGGCCGAGTTGCAGGAGATTGCCAGGACATTTCCGTTCTTCGATGATTTTCTGTCGAAGGTGGAGATGGTGTGTGCCAAGACCGATCTCGAGATCGCGCGCGCCTACGTCGCGAATCTTGGTGGAAATCTCGAACTCCTGCACGAGTTGGAGATGGAGTTTGATCGCACGGTCGAGAGTATTCTTCGGATTCGCGGCACGGCGCAGCTGATCAGTGACGTGCCGGTGCTTCAAGCGGCGATTGCGTTGCGGAATCCGTATGTCGATCCCCTCTCGTTGCTCCAGATTGCGCTGCTGCGGATCAAGCGCGCGCGGATGGAGAGTGGCGAGGCGCACGAGCAGATCGACGAGATTCTCGCGACCACGCTGAGCGGGATTGCGCAGGGACTTCGGAACACTGGCTGAGGCAACGAACGAAGGGAGCGCGATTGCGCTCCCTTCGCCGTTTGTGTTACGGGAGAACGATCACCGGAACCGTGCGTGCGTTACCGATGCCCGCGACCATTGCTTCTCGTCCTGCCTTGAGATTGGAGAGAAGTGTTGCGTAGGCCGACAGCAGGCGCGCATCTACGTTGGTGCCGCTGGCACGGCGAAGCGGAGATACCGCGTCAGTGAGCTGTCGTTCCTTTTTCGTCAGGGAACTTAGCTGGGCCACGGCAGACGCGATGTCGCGCGGTGTTGCTTCATTGATATCGATCGCGATTGCGTCTGGTTCGCTGGCCTGATGCGCTGTACCGCGGCGAATGATCTGGCCGGTTTCGCCTGTCTGAAGCCCGACGAGCGTGAATGCGAGGCCGGTGGTTTTCGCCGTGGTTGATTCGCCGGCGGCCTTGCTTCCGTATGATGACGAATAGCATTCAACGCTGATCGTCACCCAAGGTCCAACGAATCCGTCGCCTTGAACGGTGCGGTCCTGAATTGCGAAGCACTCCGTGTTGGTCTGGCGCTCTGTCATCGTGATTTGCATTCCGCCGGCGTCACCGCCGTCGGCTGATATGCGCCGTGTTTCGATATGTGGAGGTTCGCATGGTGCGTTGCTCGCCGAGACTCTGCCGTCGGCGCGCGGGTTGGCATCCGCACCGTGGACGAGGCCGAACTTTGCGCTCCAGCCCTTTTCAGATCTTGTGACGTCCGGGAATGGAACTGCGGCCCACGCGTTGTGCGCAGCGCTTGCTGAGACGGTTTCTCCGCAGCCCACTGCGAGATTGATACTGACGTAGCCTTGCACTGTACCCTGCACGTTGCAGTCCGGGTTCGGCCGGTTGTGCAGGTGATCATCTACACACTGGTACAGAAGACCTCCTACGCCGAAGAAGGCAGTGGTTGTCTGCGGGATCTCTGCGCCGTTCGGTCCCACTACGTCGTAGGTCATATCTGACCTTCCATCAGTTGCGTTTGTGAAGAACTGGGTCGTTGCTGCTGCCGCCCAGTGGGTGTTGATTGCGACGTAAGTGTTGGAGTAGTAGATCATCGGTTGCTGCAGCATTCCCAGATTGAAATCTCCCGGCTCTCCGTCACCTGAAATGTCTGAGGTGACGCCTGGGAGCTGTGGTGCGCTTGCGAGTGCGTGCATCGCCCGGAAACGCGACGCACTCCAGCCTGCGGCCGTGTCAAGAAATTGCGTCAGTCTTGTGTTGCCCGAGCGTAGCTGCCGTTGAGCTTCGGCGTGAAGTGCTGTGTCCGCGTCGAGGCCCGAGTAGATGGAGATCCGGGCAGGTGTGACGGAAGGTCCAGCTCCTTCGCTGGGCGGGACATAGCTGTCCGTGGTGATCGTGGTGGATCCGATGGGAGCAACAGGCTCCGAGCATGCCGCGGTGAAGATGATGGCGGCGATGCCAACGAGACTCGTGTGTTTCGCGATGGTGCGCATGGGGCCTCCGAGCTCATGATGTCGAGCCTCGAGATCCGCGCGTGCTGCGACGACTGAGAGTTACGGAGCTGGCTCCTGCCTGCATGGAGTTATCCATGCGTAGCGCACACGCCGCCCTTGATACTGGGGAAGGTTCGGGTATGCGCCCGGAACTGCTTCCGCAAAGATGACAAGCGTTTGCCTAGTATGATCTCCCATAGTCACTGCGCGCGGTGGCATTGAGGTTTCGTGCCACGGCAATGTGTTGACGACCAGTGCTTCGTTATTGCGCAGTTCGACCAGGGCAAGTTGGTTCTCCGAATCCTCCGCGATGTAGTACTGCTCATCGCGAAGTACGAATGCCGCTGCCGATTTCAGCGGACTGGTTCTGTGCGGATCACTTACGATCCACGTGTGGCCATTGTCGCCGGACCTCGCGCTGCGCACGAGATACTCGGCGGAGTTGTACTGCTGTATTTCAACCCAGAGCACATGGAGAGTGTCTGCGGAGGATCTGACCAACTGCGGCCAGTTTGAGGCGCGGCTGTCGCTGGATGCAATGAGCTTCCACTTGGACCAATTTTCTCCTCCATCCGTGGATTCAGCCGAGAAGATGCCGCTGGTGTCGGCGCGTTGTGATCCAGTGCCGGTTACGTTCGAGCCGCCCATCACCACACGCGTGACGCCATGCGCCGAGGTGATTTGTGTTCCGAAGGGCGAGAGCGTGCTTGTTGTAATCCACTTGGCGGCCCACTGACCATCTCGTTGCGATAGAACCGCTGCGCCGGCTACATAGGATGAACGTTCGCCATCCGTGCTTCCCACTGACACGTACGGCTTGCCCGTTTCATCAGCAGCTATCGCGAGACTCTCAACATTCAGCGATCGGGGCGCGAATATCGACGTTGCCGCGCTCCAACGTCCCGCCGAGTATGACGCAATCCACAGGGTGCGTTTCTCAAGTGAATCCGCCGCGATCCACGCCACCCACGCTCCGCCGTGATTGTCCGGTGCGCCGACGATGTTTTCAACCTGCATCATGAACTCAGGGCGGCGAATCGGGACGGCTGTGCCATTTTCAGGCAGAAGGTATCCCACCAGTGAGTCAGGAAGGATGTAGCTTCCATTGCGAACACGCTCGACGAGCCCGGTCGTGTCGAAAAAGATGCGCTCGCTCTCCCACATGGCCGTTTTGCGCGCGAAAATCGCCACGCCCTCGCGTACCTGCACTGCCGATGGCCAATCCATGGTGACCGCCCGCCCACGATCGTCGGCAAGAAGCTGCGACGGACCCACACTAATGTTGTGACATGCCGGTCCCTGCGCACTCACATGAGTAGCACCGGCGCACGCAACCACCGCCACGCAGACCAGCTGCAACGGTGTAGGGCAGCGCAGGTGATGCTTCACCCACGCCCGCCCGCCCCGCAGGGCCGCTTCGCTCCGCTCGTCTTCGCTCATGGCCCTAAGAAAACCGTTGCACCCCTCGTCTGCGTCATCGAAAACCCGCTCGCGTGCCCTTTCACTGCAGGAGGTAGCTAGGCCTTAGGTGTCACATCAGCGTCATTTCTTGGGGCGGAGCAAATCCTTCAGCGCGTCCCGTCCGATCCAGCGGGCCGAGTTGCTCTCCGACGTTGCCAGGCGACGCGCCACAACCAGCGCAGCCTTCTCGAGCTTGGCATTGCGATGCCCAATCCCCCGTAGCGCCCAGCTCACGCCCTTCTTCACGAAGTTCCGCTCGTCATTCGCCGCCTGCTCCACGAGCGCGAGTCCCTCGAGGAACGGCGCATCAGCCGCCTTCTTATCATGCAGGGCCACTGATGCCAGCAACGCGAACGCCGCGCGCTTCACAAACTCCTCGCGCCGCGTGCTCCACTCGGTCGCCTTCCGCATGGCGTGAGGTGTCTTGTCGAACAGATGAAGGCACACTGTGTCACAGATGGCCCAGTTGTCGAAGACCTTCGCCCACCGACCCAATTTCTTCGCGTAGGCGCGCAGGTCACCGACGGAGACGCCGAACACCTTCTCGGCAACAATGGCATAGCGCGCCATTCCATCACGGTTTTTCTTCGTGCCGCGACGTTCCAGCCAGCGTAGCGTCTCGTCGACCTGATCTTGCACTTGCAAGTCTTTCGGCATAGTCTTTCAGTTGATGGCAACGACCAACCTGCGCCCACGCACCGCTCCACAGCCCGGCATGGTGCTCACCAAGGCCACACTCGCCGCGGCTGGCCGGCTTGGTCTCCGCAACCGCGAGCTCGCGCTCGTCATTGGTTCGAGCGAAGCATCCATCTCACGCCTCCAGCACGGCAGAACGTTGGAGCCCGACACGAAAGAAGGCGAGCTGGCGCTCCTCTTCCTCCGTCTCTACCGCTCGCTCGACGCCCTCGTCGGCGGCGACGACCAGAAATCACGCGCCTGGCTCACGGCCACCAACCACCACCTCGGCGCCATTCCCGCCGAGCGCATTCGAACTGTGGAGGGACTCGTCGATGTCGTCCCGTCTCTGGACGCGATGCGCGGGCGACTCTGAGGTCCGGCCGCTACGCCTCACCGCGTGGCGAGTGGTCGAAGCACAGCATCTCGTTTCAACACGCAAGCTTGTCGATTCCGCCGAGGAGCAGGCACTACTCGAGGAATTGATCGATAGCGCGAAGCCGCCGGAACCAACCAAAGGGCGGTTGCACTACCTGCTGTTCACCCCGTTTCGCTATCCGCCGCTCGGACACGGCTCACGCTTCGGGACGCGATTTGAACGTGGCATCTGGTACGGGTCCGAGTCGCGACTAACGGCGTTCAGCGAGATCGCGTATTACCGGTTCTTGTTTCTCGAAGGCACAACGGCGGATCTCGAAGTGCTGCACACACCGCTCACGGCATTTACCGTGAAGATGCGATCCGCGCGCGGCATCGATCTCACGAGCGCGCCATTCGATGCGCATCGCCGCAGCATTGCTTCACGCACACGTTACGACGCCACGCAATCACTCGGCGACGCCATGCGCACAGCCGGAGTGGAGTCGTTTCGCTATCCCTCCGCGCGCGATGCAACGGGCGGCGTGAACGTCGGAGCATTCGTTGTTTCAGTATTTGGAGCCGCGAAGCCGCAGCGTTTCGAAACGTGGCACTCAGTGGCGACGCGCGATCGCGTTGAGCTCACGCAGGGAGACTACTTCGATCGCGCGACGTTCACGTTTCCGCGGGCGCAATACCTGGTAGACGGGAAGCTCCCCGCGCCAGCACTGTAGTCCGCCAGGAGGGGTGAGCTGACAGCTCGAAGCGGTGAGCGCGTCGTTCACAACCCGTACTCGTTAGAAGCATCGCGATGCGTCAGCGCGGGCTCATCGCGATGCGTCCAAAGCCAGGATCCACCAAAACGTTAAGCTCATAGCTCGACAGCTTTACGCTCGCTGCTCCAAGCTGTTCTTACGCCGTTACAGTGAGCCCAAGGTCAGCCAGAAACGGGTATTTCTCTCTGAGAGTGCGCACACGCTCAGTCGACACATCGATCACACTCGGCGAAGCGATCGCCAGCTTCACCGCGCTCTGGACACCCCATGGATCGTAGGCTGCCGAACCGCCGTCGTAGATCAACCCGCCCCCAGCACCGGTGCGATTCACGCCCGCCACGTAAGCGAGATTCTCAATCGCCCGCGCATGTAGCAACACATCCCAATGCGCTCTTCGCGCGGCAGGCCAATTCGCGATCACGGTAATCAAGTCGACATTCGGCGCAACGGCGCGGAACAGTTCCGGAAAACGCAGATCGTAGCAGATGAACGGCGCAACACGAACGCCATCAATGTCGACAATCACCGGCGCCTGCCCCGACGTGTAATGCTCGTGCTCTTCACCGTATGCAAATAACCGCTGCTTCGCATACGACGCCGCGAGTTGCCCTTCGGGATCGAACACCGCCGCAACATTCAAGAATTCATTGCCGCGACGCGTCGCAACTCCGCCGATAATCCAGACGTCGTGTCGCTTTGCCATCTCCGCGAGCCGAGCGTACGTGCGCCCGCTCTCGGGCTCGGCCCACGTTTCGGGGTCCATCGTGAAGCCAGTCGAGCACATCTCCGGCAACAACACCAGACGCGCACCCGCAGCGGCTGCTCGCGCAACACAGACACTCGCTCGGTCAAGCGACGCATCGGGCTGCTGATAGCCAATGTCGTATTCACCAAGCGCTACACGGAGCGTGGCGTTGCGGGTGTCGTCGGCGAGTGTCACAGCAAAGCCTCCCTGAGCTTGAGACTTCCTTCACGAACCATCGCCGTATCGCAGCTGAACGAAAAGCGGAGTGCGTCGGGATAGCTCGGCCCAAATGCATCGCCAGGCGCGCTGCCGATTCCATCATCAGCGAGCGAGGCGCACAGTGCGTCGGCGTCTGCAACCTCGAGACGCTCATACACCGACGGGTCGAGCTCGGCCCAGATGAAAAAGGTACCGCGGGGCACGAAGGGTCGCACGCCCGGGATGTAGCGCAACGCGGTGATCATGATGTCTCGACGCGACTTGTACTCATCGCGCATGGCGACCGTGCTGGCCTGATTCCCCTGCACTGCCGCAAGCGCGCCCCACTGCGCGAGACTATTCACGCCGTTGATGGTGCAGCGTAAAAGCTTGGGAATGCGATCGTGCAACACCGCCGAGCGCGTCACTACGTAGCCCACGCGAAGTCCGGGCATCGCGTGACTCTTCGAGAACGAGAACAGACTGATGACGCGTGTGTCGTCTGGATCAGCGACCGAACCAATTGAGACATGTTCGTTTGGCGCGAAGATCAGATCTTCATATGCTTCGTCGGAGATGATCCACAGATCGAGGCGCTTCGCGAGATCATAGATCGCCTGAAGTTCATCGCGCGAGAGCACTGCGCCCGTGGGATTGTGCGGCGTGTTGATGAAGATCGCCTTCGTGCGCGCGGTGATTGCGGCTTCGATGTCTTCAACGCGATACGCGAAGTCGTCCTGCGCCGAGAGTCGTACGCCAACCGGTACGCCACCGGCGAGTCGAATGTTCTCGGCGACTTCCGTCCACATGGGATCGGGGATGATGACTTCGTCGCCTTGGGTGAGTAGCGCTCCGAATGTGACGAACAAGCCGTGCATCGCACCGTTGGTGACGAAGATGTCCTTGCTCGCAACGTTGGGCAGACCGTTTCTGGTGCGCACTTTCTCCGCGAGTGCATCGCGCAGCTCGGGAATGCCGTTGTTCGGGATGTAGTGCGTCTTTCCAGCTTGGAGGGCGGCCACCACACCATCAGCGATGTGCGCTGCCGGCGTGAAGCTCGGATCGCCGGATTCGAATCGGTACACTCGCTTACCCGCGGCCTGTGCAATGAGCAGGCGTTCGCGGATCTGGACGATCTTGCCGAGTGAGACGAGGTCGAGCGGGTGCGGGGCCGTGATCTGGGACGGTTCTGCGGATTGGCTCATGGGCTCTAGTGAATGAGATGTCGACCTGAGCGTTGCGAGGGACAACGTACGTAGCCCTTCGGCCGGTAGCCTCAGGGCGACAATAGCCGTTCGCTGAATACTGCACCGCAGGCACAATAATGCGAGCAATTTGTCCGCGGTACGTGCAAACTAAGTCATGTGTATTGCGATTTGTGCTCTTCTCGCAAATTCGTGCGACCGGAAACTCTGCACGCGGCGAAAACTGCGCTGTTTCAGGTTGGCGTTACGAGCATGACGTTGTCTTGTGTAAGCGGCATGGCGGTGAGCAGGAAATCGTCGAGCACTATCGCGGTTCTGCTCTGGTGCTCGAGTTCCGCGGCAAGGTGCGCATTGAGATGGCGGTCTCCGAGCCATTTCTCGAGCCGACCATTCTGTCCATTCTCTCGGTGCGGCGCGCACCGGTGAGGTTGGCGATGGAAAGATCTTCGTGCAGTCCATCGATAGCGTGATTCGCACTCGCACGGAGCGGGGCGCAGCCTGAGCTGCGCAGGAGCGGTTGCGCCTCCGGCGCAGGCGCCGCTTCGCTGGCGCAGCGGATGTGAACGGATCGGAGCGGATGTGACGGGTACTACGGAGCCACTGCGCGCCGCATTCACCCCTGCAGCGTCAAAGGCCTGATTTGCTTTGACTCAGTGCGGAACTGCCTCAGTGCAGTGGAGCAATCCGCACAATCGCAGCTTCAATCTGCTCCATCCGCGTTGCGCTGAAGGCGCAGAAGCTTGGCGCGTATCTCCTCAAACTACGAGCTAGACAATGTTGTGATGCGCGAGCGACTCGACATCCACCTTCTCGATCGCATGCGGCGTGTTCGCCAACATCGAGAGATGGCAATCCGGCAGAACCGCCGCCACACCCTTCGCCTCCTCTTCACTCACCGTCTCGTCCTGATCACCCACGAAGATGTGAACCGGCTGCTCGATACGCGCGAGTACGTCGTCGGTGAGCATTGGATGATCGCCCAGATCGATCAGCATCTCGCGTGTATCATCGACAACACTTTTCCAGCGCCGGGTATGCCGAGCGTCGAGCGTGGCGGCGTAGTGCGGCACTTTTGCTCGAATGACAGCAGGATCGAGTCGAGCCGCCTCGCGCGCTGATGTCGCAGGATCCCACCTGAATTTTGTGCCGAGTGTGGTGACGCGTGCAACGCGATCGGGCTTTGTGGCTGCAAGAACGAGCGCGACGTATCCGCCCATGCTGTAGCCGAAGAGTTCAGCGCGCTCGATGCCGTGCTCGTCGAGAAGCGCGATCACATTCTCGGCGAAGTGCTCCATGCGGAATGGCCGGTTGCCCGCAGGCACATTCGCATGGCCTTCGAAATCGAGATAGTGCACACGACAGTGAAACGAGAGCACCTCGCCAAGCGGCTGCATCTGCGTGCTGGTTCCGAGCGCGCCGTGCAGGAGCACGATGTCCCGGTCCTGATGAAGTTGGCTCATGGTGAATTCGCGCTTGCCGTTGCCAATGCGCGCTGAAGAAATTGAATCAGGCCCCGCGGGTATGGCGACGTGATGTTCGCCTGCACAGCTACGGCGATTTTCGTTCGTGGGTCATACAACATTTCAGTCGCATATCCTGAGAAGAAGCCGCTGTGTCCATACAGCGGACCAGCCGGCGTATCACGAATGATCACGCCAAGTCCGTACTTGGTATTCGGTCCGAGCTTCGCCGGAACGCCGGTGAGCATCGTGGGCAACACGCGCGGATCGAACGCCTTGCCCTCGTATAGCAGCTTGCCCCACTTCGCGAGGTCCTCGGCGGTCGAGGCCATGCCGCCGCCTGTCCACTCGAACTGCGGATTCACCTGCATCAACCCGTCCTTGATTGATGCGTCGTAGCCGCCGAGATCATTCTTCGGTCCTGCGTATCCATTCACGACTCCTGGAAGATCGCGACGATCTGATGGTATGGTGTTCTTGAGTCCGAGCGGTTGAAGCACGCGTCCATTGCTCATACGGATTCGCGCGGAGAACGGCGGTCGCCTCGGGCTGGAATTCGTAGCGCACCAATCCACTGGTGTGCTGCATGAGCTGGCGCACGGTGATGTCGTGCGCATTCGGCAGCCGATTGAACCAGGGTTCGTTGCTGAGGTATTTCTCGATTTTCGCGCCGAGATCGAGTTTGCCTTCGGCGACAAGCTGCATGGCCACCGCGGAGACATACGTCTTGCCGACGCTTCCTTCGAGCAGCCGGTCGGTGGGAAACATCGCCGTGTGTCGCGACGTGTCGGACTCGCCGCTAGCGAGGCCGATCGTACGTCCATCAGCGAGTGCGATACCGAATGTCACTCCGGGCAACTTGCCTGCGGCGCGCAGTGAATCGAGTTGGCCCTGACGAATTGTGCGGATACCAGGCTTGATCGGCGCCGGCGTCGAAAGCATTCCGACCGTTCGGCCTTGAATGACGACGGGGGTCCATCGTTCCTTGGCGAGCAATCCGCTGACGATTCCGATGCCACCTCCGATTGCGCCGCCAACGACTGCGCTTATGGCGACGTCAACGTTTCTACATGCTGTCGTTGGCGGGAGGCAACCATCGGGATCGTATCGTTGATATCCGACAACTCCGCCGATCACCGCGCCGACGAGTCCGGCGGTCTTGAATGCGCTCCAGCCGCTGAATGGCTTGCCGTCGCTTACCTCGAGCGACGTGAGTTGCCGCGACGAGAACATGAAAATTGGCGATGACGGAGATTCGCGGAGCACTACAGAGTCGCCGCGAAGCTGTAAGATCTTGCCCGTATAGGTTTCACTCCCTGAAGCGCCGGTGATAGTGGCTCTGACTCGCATACCCGCTATGACGCCGTCGGGCATTTGTGCTGACGCGGAGTTTGCGGCGGCGAGCAGGGCTACGACGAGAGGGAGGCGCATTGCTGTAATATGTGGTTCACTGGCGGATTCAGCGACGGTCTATTGAGCTTTGCGCCTCATGTGGCCACTATCTCGTCACACTATGAAGAATCCTATAATCGGGCATGATCGCGTGGGCACGGGCAGCCACGGTGTACTCGTGATGAACGATTGGCTGTGCGACTGTTCCACGTGGGATGACGCGCGGAAGTATCTCGACACATCAACTTTCTCGTGGGCGTTCACCGATCTTCGCGGTTACGGACGCTCGGTTGCAATTGGTGGCGAGCATACCGTGCGCGAAGCCGCCGATGACGTGCTCGGGCTGGCAGATGACCTCGGATGGAAGACCTTCTCTGTGATTGGTCATTCCATGAGCAGCCTGATCGCGTTGCATCTCGCGCAGCAGTCTGGTCGAGTCGACAGTGCGATTGTCATGTGCCCACCGCCGCCGTCTGGATTTGGCGTCAACGACGAGATCCTTGCATCCATGCGCGAACTGTCCCTCGGCGACGACCAGGCGCGCCGCGCGAATCTCGAGATGCGATGGGGCAATCGTCTCGGTGAGGGTTGGATAACGCACAAGCTGGAGCGATGGCGCGCGACGTCGGACGCCGCAGCCGTTGCCGATTACTCGGTGATGTTCGGTCGTGATGGAATGCCAGATTCAGCGTCGCTTATCACGGTACCTGTGCTCGCGGTGACGGGCGAGCAGGATTGGGAGATGATGCGTTCGAGTGTGGTGGCGGGATTTCTGTCGCCGCTGTGTGAGCACCTTGAAGTCGTGCCGCTTGCGGATGCGGGGCACTATCCGATGCAGGAAATGCCGCCGCTCCTGGTCGCCACTATCGAGCGGTTTCTGAATCAGCCGCTCGCCTGATCTTCCATCTGGCGGCGCTGTTTCGAGACGGCTTGGGTCAGAACGGAACCGTCGGTGGCCTTCTTCGCCTTCGCGAGCAGCTGGCGAAGGATGATGTCGGGTCCCTCGTACCAACCGTCGGGGATGTTGCGCGCCGGGAGGCGGTATCGGCGGTCGTTTTCGAGGGACTCGAAGCAAAGCCATCCCTCTTCACTCACTGCCACGTCGTTCGCCGCGTTCGCAGCGGCCGCGGCTGGAATGATCCAGACGCGCCAGCGTCCATCGCGGTCGTTGAATTGTCGAGTGGTCACGCGTGTGTCCTGTGCCACAATCGGGCCGCGCAGAGTAGCGAGCCCATCGATGAATATACGCCGCGCGGTTCCTCGCGGATCCGTCTACCACGGCTGAGAAACGAACAAGAACGGCCTCGGATGCGCTCCGAGGCCGTTCCTGGTTTGTACTACTGGGGCGGTAGGACTCGAACCTACAACCTCCTGATTAACAGTCAGGCGATCTGCCAATTGATCTACACCCCATCACTTCCAACAAAAAAAGCGCCTGCTGGCTTTTGCCGGCGGGCGCTCTTGCATCAAAACTTCGACGCGTGCGCTAGCCGGCTCTCCGATTGGAGTTCCGGTTATTCACGAAATTCGAGCGCGACGCGAAGGGGATCATGGATTGAAAGCTAGAGAATTCCCGCGTTCTGCTGAATGACGAGCGCGAGCTCAGCGGGTAACATCGGCTGATTCACGCGGTACTTGATCGCGCTTCTCCTTCACGGAGTCAATCCGCTGCCATCTGCCAAGTCCGCGTCATCAAGTGGGCGGAAACTACAGGAAGTGCAGATTCCTCGACTACGCTCGGAATGACAGGAAGTGCAGATTCCTCGACTACGCTCGGAATGACAGGACGTGCAGATTCCTCGACTACGCTCGGAATGACAGGACGTGCAGATTCCTCGACTACGCTCGGAATGACAGGACGTGCAGATTCCTCGACTA
>JBBQHJ010000014.1:0-31704 GCA_038323865.1 Gemmatimonadales bacterium | reverse complement strand
GGAAACGGCCAACTCGGCATCGGTTCGTTCAATAACCCGTCGGCGCCAAGTGCGGTGCTCGGCGGATTCACATTCACGTCGGTCTCGGCCGGCCAGACGCATGTCTGCGCCATTCGCTCGACGAATCAGGCGTATTGCTGGGGCAGCAGCTTCTACGGCGAAATTGGCGACGGAACCGTTGGCACGCCCGCAACGAGCCCGACGCTCATTGCGGGTGGTATCACGTTCCTGACGCTCTCCTCGCGCAACAACGGCACGTGCGGAATCGCATCGAACGCTCAGCCGCATTGCTGGGGCGCTGGGTATTACGGACAGATCGGCGACAACACGTTCCTGAGCCGCCTCGTGCCGACGCCGGTGAACTGGGTGCAGGGTACGCCGGGCACGGCGACGTCGAACGTCGCGAACACCGGCGTGTTCCAGAGCGCAGTGGTGTCCGTCGCCGTTCCGTCGGCACCGTCGGTCCTCGTGCGTGATTTTGCGGGCAACCCTGTCGCGGGTGTCGCCGTGGCGTTTGCTGTTGCGAGTGGTGGCGGTAGTGTCACCGGCGCAGCAACAACCACAAACGCCAGCGGCATTGCCACAGTCGGCAGCTGGACACTCGGCGCATCGGCTGGTACGAACTCCATGACAGCAGCCGCAAGCGGTTTGCCGACAGTCACGTTCTTCGCCACTGGACTCGCCGGCGCGGCTGGAAACATCACGGTGTTGTCCGGAAACAATCAGGTGCACTTCCCCGGCTCCACGGTTGCAGCTCCGCTCATGGCGACGGTGCGCGACGCGTCGAACAATCCGCTGGCGAACGTCAACGTGACATTTGCCGCAGCTACCGGCGGCGGCTCCTTCAATGGCTACCTATCGCAGACAGTGACGTCGAATTCGGCCGGCGTTGTCACGGCGACGAACTATCAGACGAGCAGCACCGTCGGCTCGCAGACGGTGACCGTTTCAATCGGCGGTTTCACAAACGCGACGTTCAACGTTCGCACGGCCAATACAACCAACGGCAATGTGCGGTGCACGCTGTTACCCACCAACGCAGCGTCATGCTGGGGCGACAACAACCACGGCCAGGTTGGCGACAATACCATCGTGAACAAAGGCGTACCGACGAACGTGATCGGTGGTATCGCATTCTCATCGCTCGCCGAAGGCGTTGCGGATCACATGTGCGGCCTCACCAGTGCGGGCGCCGTGTACTGCTGGGGCTCGAACACTTGGGGCCAGGTCGGCGATGGCACCATCGTCGACCGCACACAGCCAACGCTCATCGCCGGCGTACCGGCGCTTGCACAGGTTTCTGTCGGCGGCAACGCATCATGTGGTCGCACATCAGCAGGTGCGCTCTATTGCTGGGGCTGGGCGGGTTACGGCCTCTTCGCAGATGGCATTCTCGGAATCACGCGCACGACGCCGACACTCATCAGTACGTCCGTCACGTTCAGCAGTATCGCGGTCGGCTATCAGCACGTGTGCGGCATCGCGACAAACGGCGGCGCATACTGCTGGGGCCAGGGCGGCAGCGGACAGCTCGGCGACGGAACATTCCAGTCGCGCACAGTGCCAACGCAGGTTCCCGATGGCCGCGTCTACTCACAGATAACAACTGGTGATTGGTACACATGCGGCGTAAGCTCCGGCAGTGCGTATTGCTGGGGATGGAACGGCAACGGACGGCTCGGCGGCGTGACCGGCGTCAACAGCAACGCGCAATCACCGTTGCCGGTGAGCGGCGGCCTCACGTTCTCGCAGGTTAGCGCGGCATTCGGCACGACGTGCGGTCGTACCACCGGCAGCGCGGTCTACTGCTGGGGCTACAACGGACTCGGCTCCGTCGGCGACGGCACCATTATCGATCGCAGCACTCCGGTACAAGCACTCGGCAACGTGTCGTATGCATTTGTGAGCGCGCGAAACAACAATACGTGCGGCTTTACGTCGACTGGACAGCCATACTGCTGGGGCTTCGGCGGCGCCGGCGGCATTGGCGACAATGGTTTCGCAACGCGACTCACACCGGCGGCAGCAACTTGGCCGACAGGCACAACGGGCACCGCCGCAGTTTCACTCGTTGTGAACGCCGGTAACAATCAGACAGCGGTGCACGGTACCTCGCCATCAATTGCGCCAAGCGTGGTTGTGAAGGATCGCTTGGGCAATCCTGTGGTTGGCGTGTCGGTGACCTTCGCAGTGACTTCAGGCGGTGGAAACATCACCACCGCCACAGTGCTGACGAATGCGAGCGGCATTGCAACTCAGTCTACGTGGACGCTCGGCCCGGTCGCCGGCTCCAATACCATCACGGCAACGGCGGCAGGTCTGCCGCTGGTGATCTTCACTGTTACCGGTTCATAATGACGAGTGTGTATGATGCCGCGTGTGCGCGTTGAGCAATCGCATTCCCATCAGCGGCTCGAGCGGTCCGAAATACGCATGCGTCATCCGAAAGTTCGGAGCGGCTGACTGGAGTGCCGCTGTTGCGCTCTCCGATGTCCGGATGAGCCGAGCAACCAGTTCGGCTTTCGGTATCGACAGTGCCTCTTCATTCGACGGCCTCACCTCACTTGGCGCACGCGCTCCGTGATGAAACCGTTTTCGCCAGATGAGATACCGCAGGTAGACGTTGCCGAGTACCCACGCGTAGGCGCGCGATACGCGTAGTCGCATGCCGTGCTCGCTCAACGGCAACTCGTACGCACGTACGAGATGCAACGTTTCCTCGGCGGCACTCCACGTTCTTCCGGGAAGTGGCTTCGTCCACTCTGCGTCCGGAACAGCCTGGGCCCACGCAACATAGGCTCCGAGAACTTCCCGATGTTCGGTGAGCGCGTTGCGCCAAGCCGAATCAGAGTTCACGACTACTTGATGACGAGCGCCGCGATGCCGGTCTTTGCTACTTGCGCATCCTGTGCGGACGTACCGCCGCTCACACCTACGGCACCGATCACCTGTCCGTCGACACGTATCTCGACCCCCCCTTCTATAGGAAGAGCGTCCGTCGCGAGATACGCGATGCGGCCCGCCGTCACCGCGGAATCGAGCAACCGCGTCTCACGCTGATACCGCGCAGCGGTTCTCGCCTTCCGCATGGCGAACTCGGCGTTCGATGGACGCGTGTTGTCGCCCTTGTGGAACAGCACGAGCTCCCCAGCGACGTCGACGATGGCAAAGGACATGTTCCAGCCATTCCTCTTCGCCTCCGCTTCTGCTGCCGCCACAATGTTCTTCGCGCCGTCGAGTGTGACGACATGTGTCGTCTTCACCTGTGCGGCAACCGGTGCGCTCAGTCCGACAAGCGCCGAGAGGATGATCAGAGAACGTCGCATGAGTTGTGTTGTGTTGCCGAGGTGGAGTGTTTGTCACTGCAAGTATGCTCAACGGATCTCGACCTCGCCAAACGGTGCCTGACGTAACTGTTCACGCGTTTCGCCGGCGAAGAATCGAGTGATGTACCAGGTCGCAATCTCTACGGTACGCGGAGCGCTGATCCGAAGCCCCACCGCCTCGGGGAATTGCGCGACAAATCCGCCGCGAAATCCCTTGTCCGAGAAATTCATGTGTCGGAGGCCATCCACCGTGAGTCGAATCGCATTGGGCGAGTGCGCCATCATTGAGTCCTCGTGGATGCGCAGCTGATCGTTGTCCGGCGTGAACTCCGGCGGACCGTCAGGCTTTGAGTCGAAAATGGTGAACTTGGCGAGCATCAACAGGAATGGCTGACGCACGCCGAGTGTTACCGGCTCGCCGAATACCGTTCCATCGAGATCTGCTCCGGCCTTGAAACGCGGATCGTTGTACAATGCCACCGCGACTGCTGCGCCTCCCAGCGAATGGCCAAATGCGCCAACTCGAGTGAGATCGGCCGCTCCGAGTAGCGACGGAGCCACGGCCGCTGAAATGCTGTCGAGAACGACGCTTAATTCGCGTCCAATATTGCCGGCAATCCGTGTGAACTGCTCGCCGTTCTGGAGGGCGGTATCGTGCGCGACGCCGACGATCAGATATCCGTGGCTCGCAATGTCCGCGAGCATCACGGAATATGCAGATGGCTCCTGCCCAAGGCCGGGCGAGAACAGCAGTAACGGAATCTTGCCGTCCGCCGCCGGTGTCCACACATCGGCTTCGATCCGTGCGTCGCTTTTCTCACGCGGCCAGCTCACATGTTCGTGTGAGACCGTGAATTTTCCGCTCGGCTTCGATACGTCCGAGATGTGCGCGATACGCCAGTCGAGTACCGCCGCGAGCACCACGAGGATCCAGGCGACTGCGAGAGCAATTCTTCGCGAGCGTGTCACCCTGATCCTCGTGGCTCAGTCGACTCAGGGGCAGAAGCGATTCCTGTCCGCTGTCTTCATGGTGTCACCACCAAAGTAGTCGTCCGTCCATGAATCATCGAGCGAGAGATAGGGCGCGTTGTCCTTCTTGAGCTTTCCGGACGCCGTCTTCTTGGGCTGCTTGGCCAGCCACCGGAACCGGTAGTGGTCATAGAGACGCATGACTTCCACACCATATGCATCCGCAACGTCCAGCAGATCATCCGAGCACTTCATGACGACGTAGTTCTCGTCGTTTCCGTTCGATGCCGGATTCGTGAAATTGTGCGAGCCACTGATGAGCGTTGGCGCGTCGCTCGTGAAGTTGGCGATGATGATCTTGCAGTGAATCAGGATGTTTCCTTCCTGATCGTATTTCGACTCCTTGAGCCACCCTTCCAGGCCGGTATTGAGAAACGCCGGCGTCACGAACAGCGCGCTGCGGTCCTTGTGCACGCCGATGATCTTCGTCGCCGTATTCTGGAGCCCGATGCGAATGACGTCGTCATGCGGCTTTCCAAGCATTGCCGTGAGAATGTCCGGCACGATCTGGAGAAATACGGTCGTGAATAACAGGTCGCGTTTTGCGCCGTCGATGATTTTCACGAAGTAGTCCAGATCATCACGCTTCGCACGCGGTGAAAAGCCATCGAAGATGCGTGCCGTCTTGTCGATTGGATTCGCCGCGGATGTTTCCTTCTTGGTCTCCGACGCATCCTCTGCCGTTGTGACCAGACGCTCGAACTGCTCGAGATAGCGCGCACCAATGTCCGCATTGCGCGCAATGTGTACAACATTGCCCTGCCGGTAGACACCGTTGTCCGTGAAATTCGTCGACCCGAACAGCGCGGCGGTCGCAGTGCGCTTGCCGGCGCTGCTTAATTTGCTGCGCACCATGAATTTGTTATGCATGAGCTTCGAGGTCTTTCGCTTGATCACATCCACGCCAAGCGCACGCAGGCCGGACGCCTTGATTGCCTTTTCGGATTCGAGGCTCGTCTTGTCTCCTTTGGCGTGATGCAGCAGGCGCACAGTGACGCCACGCTTTGCAGCAGCCGCAATCGCTGCCCGAATGCCCGGATGCTGGAATTCATAGATCGCGACATCAATTGCCATCGCGTCGCCGGTGTCATTGATGAAACCCACGATTGTCTCCAGCAACCCACGGGAAAGCCAGTTGTACGCCTCCGGGGTGAAACTGATGTTCGCGAAGGGATCCCGCCCCTTTTTCTTCTTCTGTTCCGCGAGCCACAACTTCACTGCGTCCTTCGGGTTCGAACGCGCAAACGCCTGACTGGCAGCGGCCGCGCGATTGAAGATCACGTAGTGCTCGGAATCGGGTCCCATCGTCGTCACCGACACCTTCGGGCCATCCTGGATGTCGAGGTCACCCGCTTCGCCACGCACAGGGTGAATGGTGTATCGATAGTCCACGCCCGGAAACACCGTGTAGTCCGACCACCGGAACTTCTGCACCGGCGCCTTGTTCGTCGGAACTGGCTCACCAGCATTGTGCGGTATGCCCGGAAAGTCGAGCATCGCATCGAGCCACTTCTTCGAGCCCTTGAACTTGCCCGACATGGTCTCGCGCTCGATCGCAAAACCGAGCAGCCCCTTTCGGGCCGGCGCGCCCACGTTCATGGCGAGAAGAACTCCCGTCGTCCCCGCGAATGCTTTTACACGTACTCCGTTGGTCGTGCCTCCGAGGCGTCTCATCGTCACTCACCGTTTTCTCGTTGTGGATTGGCCCGGCCTGCCTCGGCAGAGCATCACAGTATTGACCCTCCTGCCCCCTCCTGCAACGCAAGATTTCGGGCGCCTTAGAATTACCTAAGTGGCATGTCCAGCCCCTGAGATCCACAGGTGAGTGACGTTCGCTGGCCATCTTCCGTCATCAATCGTACGTTCTTGACACTTGCCTCAGACACTTCCGCAAACAGAACAGAAATCGTTGATGCACCTGGTGATGATCGGCGGCTTACAACAACTGGTCCTCACGCCGACCTCTGAAGCGGCCGAACCCTCGGTGCATATCACCGGCATTCCCGCTGCGCTCATCCTCATCGCGGCGTTTGTCGGTCTGGCCACGCTGATATGGCGCTTCTTCTACCACCGCCGCCGCGCCGCCACGCTCGCCGAGCGCGCACAGATGCAGTATCGCGCGCTGTTCGAGAGCAGTCCCGCCGGAATGTTTCTGTACGACACGCGGACCCAACGCGTTCTCGAAGGCAATCCGGCGCTCTGCGAGATCACCGGCCACACCGCGCAAGAACTCACGCGCCTCTCGCTTGCTGACATCTTCCCGGCCGACATCGTGGAGGAAGCAGCTCGCGACTACGGCAGCGGCAAGCTGATGCCGGCGCAGCTGAATCCAATCTTCACCACCGTGCGCCGTCGCGATGGAACGCTGGTCGATGTCGACGCACGCGGCCGCCCCATGGATCCGGAGCTCGGTCATGCGCGCGTGGTGATGGTGCTCAACGTCAGCGAACAACTCGCGGCGGAACGCGCGCTGCGTGATGCCGAGCGGCAGGCACGTCAGGCAAGTGAGTTGTTGCAATCCGTGATCGATGTTGCGCCTCAAGCCATCATCGCGCTCGATCTCGACCTCAACGTCACGATGTGGAATCGCGCAGCCGAGGAATTGTTCGGCTATGCGGCGACCGAAGTACTGGGTCGGTACCTGCCCATTGTCTCCGACGACGAGCGTGACGCGGCGGCGGAGGGAATTCACAAGGTCCAGAACGAGAGCACAGTACGCGCCTACGACACCGTTCGCACACACAAGGACGGCACGCGCATCGCGCTGCTTGGCGCAGCCGGTGTGCGTCGCGATCACGACGGCATACCAACCGGCTACGTCGTGCTGTATACGGACATGCGGCAGTATCGCCACCTCGAGGCGCAACTCCGCCAGTCACAGAAAATGGAAGCCGTCGGTCGGCTCGCCGGTGGCGTTGCGCATGACTTCAACAACATGCTCACCGTCATCACCGCGTACGTACAACTGCTGCGACTCGATCATCCACAGGACGACGTCACGGCGCCCCTCTTGGAGATCGAAGCCGCAACGACTCGCGCCGCAGCACTCACGCGTCAATTGCTGACGTTCAGCAGAATGCAGGTGGTCACCGTTGCGACCATCGACGTCAGCGATGTCATCGCGCGCCTCCAGCCAATGCTCCGCCGGGTAAGCGCTGCGAACATCGAGCTCCATTTGTCACTTGCCGACGACGTTGGTTTCGTTCGCGTCGATCCAGCTCAGCTCGAGCAGGTCATCGTGAACCTCGCGATGAACGCGATGGACGCCATGCCGCACGGTGGCGCACTCACCATCGAGACAGCGAACATCGATCTCGACGCAGACTACGCCCGCTTGCATCAGGACGTCACGCCGGGGCCGTACGTCATGATTGCCGTGAGCGACATGGGCACCGGCATGGACAGCGCGACCATCGCCAAGATCTTTGAGCCCTTCTATACCACCAAGCCAGCGGGCTACGGCACCGGTCTCGGATTGGCAATCGCGTATTCCGTCGTCAAACAGGCGAACGGTCACATCTACGTGTATTCGGAGATCGGCCAGGGAACCACGTTCAAGATTTTCCTCCCGCGCGCCAGCGAACCTGCGGAACGAACGACGCCGCCGTCAAACCGCGCAGTCGTGCCACGCGGTGGAACATTGCTTGTCGTCGAAGACGATGACGCCGTACGCCGCAGCGTGAAGGCAACGCTCCTTCGCATTGGCTACAACGTGCTCGAGGCCGAGAGTGGCGAAGCCGCACTGGCATTGCTCGCGGAAAACAATGTCACCATCGATGCGCTGCTCACCGACCTCATGATGCCCGGCATGTCGGGCCGAGAGCTCGCTGAGCATGTGGTCGCCATGCGGCCGAGTGTGCGCGTGCTGTTGATGTCGGGTTATACAAACGACGAGGTACTCCGTCGCCAGCTGGTCGATGCCGGCCAGCACTTCCTTCAGAAGCCATTCACGAAGGAGCAGCTCGTCTCGGCCATCGAAGGACTGTCGCGTGATCGAAAGACTCCACTCTTCGTCGCGCCGATCCTGAAATAGCCGCAGCCTCCCGTGCAGGTGGACCCAATGTCCTCATTGGCTGATTGGCTGGAGCAACAGTTCGACGCGTGGTCGCAGCGCATCTACCGCGCCCTGCATCGCGATGCGCCGCCCAACTCCGTACGCGGTTATCCGTCCGTACTCGTGGCCATCATCGCGGCATTCACCGCGGTGATGTTCCGGTGTCAGGACAAGATCCTCCAAGGCTGCAGGCCGCTCGCTGTCGCGATCATTCGCATCGAAGTCACATTCTCGGCCAGTCGCTTCGTTCGACTCCTTCAGCAGGAAGGCGCGAGCTGCACCAGGCGCGTTGTGCTGACGCTCTGGCCCGACATGTTCTTCGCAATCGGCTATGCGGCCTTGCTCGCAAGCCTCGTGCTGTGGGCGGATCGGTGGCGTCGGTTCGACACGAACGGCCTCGATCGCAGCGTTAAAGCCAAGAGTGCGTGGGGCGGATTTGCCGTCATGGCGATCGCCGCCGGCGCCTGCGACCTCATCGAGAACATTTGCCTTCTCATCGCCTTCGCATCACTCGGTGGTGGGATCAAACCGAACGCAGCCACGTCGCTGTTTGTGTTCATCGGTTCGCTTGCGTCGTTCACTAAATGGCTGCTGCTCATTCTCTGGCTTTGGGGCTTCGGTCGCGCCGTACTCCGTGGTCCGCGCCGCGAGATCATTCGTCTGCTCCGATTCAGTGTGCTCGCGGTTGTTGTGGGCTCCATCCCGCTCCTCGCCATTCCGCAGGGACAGGACCTCCTTCAGCGGCTTGTTGAAGGCAGGCACCCGTTCGTTCGTATTGCAGCGGCAATCACTGCACTCGCCTTCGCGGCACTCGCGGTCTGGTACTGCGGCCGGAAAGTGCTCGATGTCATTCCGCGCAATACTGCACCGAGTGACGAGGATCAGAGCGAAGACGACTATCGCAATTGGGACACATTCTTCGCCAGCCAACTGCCGAGGATGCTCGGCCTCGCTGTCCTCGTGCTCGGCGGTGCGGCGTTCGCGCGTGAAGGCGACGCCTCCGTTTGGTATCTCGTTGCCGTCGTCGCCACAGCGCTCGGAATTCTACTCTATCGGATATGGCTGCATCCCGATTCGCAGAATTCGCCGAGTGAACTGACGCCCAACGTTTGGCCGCCTCCGCCCACGCGGGTGTTCACTCAGTCCGGCAACAGGAAGCGCCTCGTCATTCTCATTGTCGTGACGCTTGTTGCCGCATTCCTTGCCATGGACCCGTTCGAGTTCGTGCCGTGGTATGTCCGCGGTCCGAACGAGACGGAACGCCAACTGTTGATTCTGCGGCTCGCCGGCGCGCTATGTCTCGGTGTCGCCTGCGCGTTCTATCTCTTCGTCTACTTTCTGCGCTACACATTCCGCTTCAAGACATTCGTCCTGGCAGCGAGTGGTGAGCGAGTGGAGCTGCCGTTTCGCACCGCGCATCCGACGCTGTTTCGATACCTGATGTGGGTGTCCTTCGCGAGCCTTCTCGTCGCGACGCTCTTCACGCTCACACCTCCGACGTTTGCGCGATTCGTTGGCTCCATTGCGATCTTGTCGATCTTTGCCGCGAACACGGTGTTTCTTGGCTCCGTCGCCGTGTGGTTTGGCGATCGCAAACACATTCCGGTGGTACGCCTGCTGCTCGCGCTTGCGCTCCTTGCGGGCTTGTGGAATGACAATCATCAAATCCGCATGCTCGGCGACAGCGCTCCGCCGGCGCGGCCCGATGTCAGTGCAAAAATCGCCGAGCTGTTGAAGGCGCCGTCGCCGAATGCCAAGCCTGTGTTTCTTGTCGCGGCGTCCGGTGGCGGACTGCGCGCCGCGTATTGGGCGTCGCTCGCGTTGGCAACGATCCAGGACAGCGTGCCGACGTTTTCGCAGCATGTGTTCGCAATGTCCGGTGTGTCTGGTGGTTCACTCGGACTCGCATTCTTCGCGGCGCTCACTGCCGACGAACGTGATGTCGCCAGGCGCGACACAACGCAGTGTCCAACGTTGGGTACGCGTGGAGCGCTCGCCACCTGCGTGCACAACTTCATGGACGACGATTTCCTTTCGCCGACACTCGCCAAGATGCTGGCGCCCGATTTCGCGCAAAGGATTCTGCCGTATCCCTTCAAGATTCTCGACCGCGCCACGGCGCTTGAAGCATCGTGGGAAGATTCGTACGAGCACATCACGCTGCGTGCAACATTCGATAGCTCGCTGATCACGCTGGCGAATCGGTCGACGGCCGGAGTTCCGTCACCGTTGCTGTTCTTCAATGCCACGCATGTGGAGACCGGCCGCCGCTATATCGCGTCGAACGTCACATTCGACAGCACCATTCGCGATGCACAGGACGTCTATACGTTGCTCAACCACGACATGCCGCTGTCGGTCGCCGTGCACAACAGCGCACGCTTCACATATGTGAGTCCTGCCGGTCATCTCGATCCGACTACCGGTAGCGAGCTTGGTCGGCTGGTTGACGGTGGTTACTTCGAAAATTCAGCGCTTGTCACGTTGTCGGAACTCATTGCCGCGATCGATCGGCATCCGAATGCCGCAAGCGTCGCTCCGGTGGTGCTCTACCTGTGCAACGATCCGCTCACGTGCCCTCGCGATATCGAACAGGAGACGTCGACGGCTGTCAAGGCAACGTCGGTGAACGAGCTGCTCTCTCCGGTTCGCGCCATATTGCACGCTCGTGATGCACGCGGCTCTCTGGCACGCGCGCAACTGGCGCACTCTTCTGCCGTCGAATTCCTGCAGCTCAACGTCTGCGATAGTCTCGTGCGCATCAAGGATTCGGTGAGCACTGACGTGGCGGATCGCACACGCGATCGCGTCGTTTCACCGCCACTCGGCTGGAATCTCTCCAAGATTGTGCGCGATTGGATGGATCGGTCGTTGGCCGGCAGCGTGCCCACAGATAGCACGACGTGCCAGGGAAAGAATGCGGTGGTCATGCGGCGCGTGTACGAGCTACTCAAGGAATGACTGGCTCTCGCGCGGGGGCGAGGCGGGGGTGATCTTTCCCCCGACAAATGACGCCCGTCCCCTCCCACCTCACCACCGCACTTTTCGACAGCTACCGCATCGAGCGTGAGCTCGGCGCCGGTGGCATGGCGACGGTCTATCTCGCGTATGACGTCCGGCATGATCGCCGAGTCGCGCTCAAGGTCCTCAAGCCTGAGTTGTCCGCAGTCGTTGGCGCTGATCGGTTCCTGGCTGAGATCCGCACGACCGCCAACCTCCAGCACCCGCATATCCTCCCGCTGCATGATTCGGGAAGCGTCGACGGCGCGGTCTTCTACGTAATGCCATTCGTGGACGGCGAAAGCCTCCGCGACCGGCTGAATCGCGAAAAACAGCTTCCAGTCGACGAAGCGCTCCGCATCGCCACCGAGGTGGCCGATGCACTTCAGTATGCGCACGAGCATGGTGTCATTCACCGGGACATCAAACCCGAGAACATCCTGCTGCAAGGTGGTCACGCGCTGGTTGCCGACTTCGGAATCGCGCTCGCCGCCAGCAACACCGCAGGCGGGCGCATCACCGAAACCGGCATGAGTCTCGGCACTCCTACGTACATGAGTCCCGAGCAAGCCATGGGCGAGCGCACGCTCGATGCGCGCACCGATGTCTACGCGCTCGGCTGCGTGCTCTACGAGATGCTCGTCGGTGAGCCGCCGTTCACAGGTGCAACGGCGCAGCAGATCGTCGCGCGCGTGATGACGGAAGATCCGCGCTCACTCACCATGCAGCGCAAGACTGTTCCGCAATCGGTCGACGCGGCTGTGGCATCTGCGCTCTCGAAGCTTCCCGCTGATCGCCCGTCCAGTGCAGCGGCATTCACCGCGATGCTGCGCAGTGAATCGCGTACACCGGGTGCGACGTTCGGCAATCGGCGGAAATCCAACGCGGCGACAATGATCATCGGCGTCGCATTTGCTGCGATGCTCACGGTTGCGGCATGGGGTTGGATGCGCCCGGTCGCTGCGTCCGCACCTGTGTCGCGAGACTTCATTCGCTTCGCTCCGGGCGAGGAGCCGTTGCTCTCGGTCTTTGCGTTCACGCTACTCCGGGACGGCAGCGCCATGGTGTATGTGGGAAAGAGTCCCACAGGTACTCAGCTCTGGGTGAAGAAGCGCTCCGAGCTCCACGCGTCGCCGTTGAGCGGAACGGAAGGCGCCAGAAGTTCCTTCCCCTCGCCCGACGGCAAGTGGCTCGGCTTCTATGCCAACAGCAAGCTGAAGAAGATTCCCGTGGCCGGTGGCGATGCCGTCACGCTCGCCGACGCCGGATGCTTCGGTGTGGCGTGTGATGAGTTGTTCCAGGGGAGCGGGGGGTGGTTGGAAGACGGACGCATTCTCTTCAGGACGCGCGATGCCCTCGCGATTGTCTCCGAGAACGGAGGCGCGCCCGACAGCGTGGTGACATCACGGATGGTCGGCGGCCTTTCCCCGTTGTATCCGAGTGTCATTCCTCACAGAAACGCGGTGCTGTTCACGACGTGCACCTTGTCGTGCAATAAGTCCACGGCATGGGCACTCGACCTCGACACGCGCAAGGTGAAGCGCCTCTTCGAGCCTGCATCCTATGTGGTCTATCTGCCCACGGGACACATCCTCTACGCCGACGCAAGCGGCGCCGTGCACGCGCGCGCGTTCGATGTGAAATCGCTTTCGCCAATCGGCCCGGAGCTCAAGGTGCTCGAGCATGTCGCCGGCAACGTCGCCACCGCAAATGACGGTACCATTGTCTATCTCGACGGAGATCCGAGTCCACGCTCCTTTCTTTCCATCGTCGGCAAGGATGGATCAGAGAAGGCAGTCGATACCTCGTGGGTGGGCGACTTCTCGACGTTGGCTCTGTCTCTCGATGGCAAACGAATTGTGGCGAGCATGGTGAATGCTGCCGGCGAAGAGCATCTCTGGGTGAAGACGCTCGGCGGTTCTTCGCCGGCGCGACTGACGTTCGCCAAAGGCCAGTACACCACGCCCAGCTTCACGCCGGACGGACAAAGCGTGATGATGACGTATTTCTCCGGCGATAGTGCGCAGTTCATCTCGCGTCGCATTGATGGAACCGCACCCACACAGGTGCTGATGCGTGGAAAGAACTGGGTGATCGAATCGGTAACGTCGCGCGATGGGCAATGGCGCGTGACGCGCAACTACAACGCCGGTGAGCGCGCCATCTACGCGAGGCGTCTCACCGGTAGCGACAGTACCGACCGCGTGATCGTGAAAAATGCGTCGAGCAGCTTTTCGCCGGCGCTCTCGCCCGACAGCAAGTGGCTACTATACGCCAACGAGGAGACCGGCCGGGTCGAGGTGTGGGCTGTTCCATTCCCCGAAGCAAACGGTTCTCGCTGGCAGGTGTCTAACGAAGGCGGCTCGGAGCCGTCATGGTCGCCGGACGGCAAGACGATTTACTATGTGAACTCCGAACGCAAGCTCGCGTCGGTTGACGTCAACACGAGCGCGGGTTTTGCACTTGGCGCACGACACACACTATTCGATCTGAGGCCATTCAAGGGTCATCCAACGCATCGCGCCTACGAGGTCATGCCGGATGGACAACACTTCCTCATGATTCACGAGGGTGTCAGGGGCTCGGGAGACCTCGTGATGGTCGACAACTGGTTCACGGAATTGAAGCGCGTGATGACAACGCAAAGGTGAACGTCATGCAGCACAGTGGCACCGTACCAAAGACTGACCAGAAACCGCGTGATGACGAGATCGACGTCTTCGGCCTCTCGCATACGGGCAAGGTGCGACCGGACAACCAGGATCACTTCCTGCTCGCATCGATTCACAAGAAGATTCAGGTGCTGCAGACCAACCTCGCGGCCACGCAACAGCTGCCCATTCGCGAGCAACGTCTCGCCATGGTCGCCATGGTCGCCGACGGAGTCGGTGGCGGGGAAAGTGGCGAGGAAGCCAGTGCCAAGACGCTCGAAGTAGCACTCGAGTACCTCGCGAACAGCACTGACTGCTATCTGGGCGCCAACGCCGACGAAGAGGGCATGATGCACGCCCTTCAAGACGCCGCGATCAAGAGCCACGAAGCAGTGCTCGAACGCGCTAAGGAAATCACCGACGGCCGCTCCATGGCCACGACACTGACGCTCTGGATGGGCGTCTGGCCGTGGTACTATCTCCTCCAGGTCGGCGACTCGCGCTACTACCTGTTCCGCGAAGGAAAGCTCACGCAGATCACGCGAGACCAGACCATCGCGCAAGACCTACTCGATCAGGGCGTCTTCACGCGCGCCATGGCGAGTCGTTCGCAATTCTCGAATGTCCTCTCCAGCGCCATCGGCGGCAACACGGCCGTGCCTGTCGTCACTCGGCTCAAAGCCGATTGGCTGAACGTGCATTTACTCTGCACCGATGGTCTCACGAAGCACGTGTCTGACGAGCAGATCGCCGACCGGCTGAAGAATATGACGTCCGCGAAGCAGTGCGCGGAACAACTCCTCGAAGACGCGCTGGAAGACGGCGGCAGCGACAACATCTCTATCCTGATTGGCCGCGCCGTACCTAAGCCACTCGGCTAGCGAGACCGAGTTTGCACGAGACGGCCAGCACGACGTTCTACCACGTCGGCGATTCTCAGCTGGCTGGCCTGCGTGCTGGTGATAACCGCGTTGTGTGGAGCCTCGTCGATGGCGTTGACGAGTTCCTGGAGGTTGCCGTCACCTACTGCCCATGCGTCGCCGCGCAATCTCAGATCGAACGGCCTTCCATACGCACGTAGGGTTTTTGCGCCCTTCGCATTGAAGTACTCGTGAAAGAATGACATCGCGAGCTCGCGCGGATTGCTATAGACCGGCTCGCGATAGCGCAGCGACGCATGATTGCTCCGCGAGATCGCGCCCCAATGCGATCCCCGCTTGAACACGGCAATCACGTGGCTGACATCTTCCTCAGTTGTGCGGAGATCGAGCAGCATCGGCCGGCGGCCGTTCAACGCAAACCACGCCGCGGCAACGAGCGCACCCTCGATGCAATTCGCCGAGCCTCTCTGCAAAACACGCTTCGCGGAATTGCACACGAAGCGCGAAGAACCGCGCTTGGGCCGGAACTCGTTGATGAAATCCTGAAGTGCTTCGGGTCGCCGAATTCTCAGAAGTGGCGCGAACTCCGGAACACTTCGCTTCACCGGCGCTGAAACTCCGGAGCACCAAGCGCCAACCCCACCAACTCGGCGAATGTTGGCACGCGTGTGGGCGCACCCGCACGCTCCGCGAGCGGATTGAATCCAGCTATCAACACTCGGTATGTATCCGGAGACATCTCACCCTGAAATACTGCCGCACTCACTGCTGCGCGCTGTTCATCGGGTGTGGAGCCAGCAACTGGCTTCATCGCGGCGATACCAGGCACACGCCCCGCCGCCACATTCGCGCCAAAGTTGATCCGCGCCAGGATTGAGCCCGTGTTCATCCATGCATCAGCCGCATCCGGCCAACCATCCGGCGTGAGATGACCAAACAGTGGTTGCCCAAGCTGATTGATTAATCCCAGCGATCGGCCGAGCGTATCGGGGCGCGCACCCATCGCGCGATATGTGCTCGCCACGAGTTCGAACGGCGTCTTCACCTTTGCCCGCATCACTGATCGGCTATAAAACTCCTGACTCGACACAATCACCGCGAGCACCTGCCGGATGTCGCCATCCGTGCGCGTGAATGTTTCGGCCGCGCGGTCCACGAGTGCTGGGGGCGCGGAGTCACTCACGAAATGCCGCACGAGCTTTGTCGCGATGTAGCGCGCTGTGCTCGGATGACGCGCAAGAATGTCCAGCACGTCTTCGCCATCTTCCACGCCGCGCCCGGCGGGAAGCACATGCCCCAGCACGGTCTTCACGTTCACATCATGTGTGTTAGCGTTGAACGTGAACCCGTATCCTTCGCGCGGCTGCTGGATACTCCATCCGGTGAACGCTCGCGCAACCGCAATCACATCCGCCTGCGTGTACCCGCCGTCGACGCCGAGTGTGTGCAGTTCCATCAACTCACGCCCGTAATTCTCGTTGAGGCCGTTCTTGCGGCTCTGCCAATTGTCGAGATACCACAGCATGGCCGAACTGTGAGCAACGGCGCCAAGCAAGTCTCGAAAGCGGCCGAGTGCGCGAGGACGGATGACGTCGCGATCGTATTCGAGCAGCGTGAACTGCGTCGGCATCTTGCCACGGAACACCGAAAAGTGATTCTCCCAGAAGTCCACTATCAACTCCTGCAGCTGATGCTCGCTCGTTACCGCACGTGTCAGCTTCGCCGAGAGGTACTGCTGCACCGCGCGATTGCCGCGGTCGTTCATCATCTTGAATCGCGCGCTGTCCTCGCCCGTCATCACAAACGTCGCATTGACTGCGAGCCCTAACTCTGCCCGACGTCGTCGCACAAAGACATCCTGCTGCGGACTTGAATCCACGAGCGTGCGAATGGGAACATTGAGCACCGCGAACGGAACGAGCGCGCTATCACCGGAGGGATCGGGATAGTTTTCCGGCGTGAGTTGCCGAACGATCCACTTGTCGAGCCCTTCGTGGAGCACGCTCGCGAATTCATTGGGCCGAGCGCCGTACGTGAGTCGGTTGAGGGCGTGTTTCGCCTGTTGGTCAACGGCGAGCTCGCGCGGCTCATCCCAGCGCGGCAGCTCTGGGTCCGGAACAACGTTGAGGTGGTTGCTTCGCGCGCATGCCGTAAGCAGCAGAACGATAGATATCGCCTGTCGTCCTGAGCGCAGCGAGGGACCTGCTTGGTATGTCATTCCGAGCGAAGTAGACGTATCATTCCGAGCGAAGCAACCGTGTCATTCCGAGCGACGCAACCGTGTCATTCCGAGCGAAGTCGAGGAATCTGCACTTCACGCCGTTGGCCCCGGTGCCTTGACCGGCCGAGATGTTTGCAGGAATTTCTTCCAACAAAGAATGAATACTGCAACCCTCCTCGCCAGTCTAATCCTCCTGGGAGCTTCGGCACTCCCCGGCCAATCCGTGCGCCCCGATTCCACCGTTCTTAACCGCGACATCGACGGCTCTGGAAAGACCGACTACATCCGTATTGAACACAAGCGCGACAAGAGCAATGAAGGCCAGCAAGTCCGCCGCTTGGCCATCTATCTCGACCGCACTCCCGCATCGCACAAGCCCCAGTGGGCCAGCGCATGGAGCTACGAAGTCGACATGCAGCTCGACACCGCCCTCACCGTGCCCTCCGGCGGCTCAATCCTCTCCGTAGGCGGCAGCGCCGCCGACGCATCCTTCACCACGCTGCTGTTCGTCCGCCATTCGAAGCTTCGCGTCGTGCTCGAGCACAACATCGACAACGGCTACGGCGACTTCCGCCTTCAGCAACACGGAAATGAAATCACCCTCGATGCCAGTCAATCCAACCTGAAAATCATGGGCCGCGAAATCGCCGGCATCGTCCGCTGCACCGAGAAAACCCCAATTCCAATGGCGCACCTCATTTTCGACGCCCGCAAGGAAGCCTTCATCTTGCGCCGCCAATACTGCTCGGCCCCCGTGCCGGACTAGACACTCACGCGCCCCACGCCACCTCCGTAACTTCGACGGTGTGCCAGACCTCCGCGACCAGCTCCAGACCGCTCTCGGAACCACCCATACTATAGAACGAGAGTTGGGGGGCGGCGGGATGTCGCGCGTCTTCCTCGCCGAAGAAACACGCTTTCATCGCCTCGTCGTCATCAAGGTGCTCCTCCTGAGCTCGCCGCCGAGCTCAATACCGCACGCTTCGAGCGCGAGATCAGCGTCGCCGCCACGCTCCAGCAAGCACAGATCGTCCCCGTCATCACCGCCGGCGACGTCGACGGACTTCCCTGGTACAGCATGCCTTCGTGGAAGGCGAAAGCCTCCGCGCTCGGCTCGCGAAAGGACCGCTGCCGCTCACCGATTCCGCGGGTAGGGCCGAGCTCTGGGCCGATACCTTCGACGGCGCTCCCGCCGACCTCGCGAATGTGACAGACAAGATCGTCGCTGCCATCAGCGGTGTGCTTCACACCGGCACCGCCGCTACCGTCGCGATCAAATCAGTCAACCCTGACGCCTACGATCTCTACCTGCGTGGTGAGTACCTACTGCAACGTCGTGGGCGAGGCGTCGCGCAGAGCGTTGAGAATTTCGAGAAAGCCATCGCGATCGACAGCACCTTCGCACGAGCGTGGGCCGGAATGAGTGCTGCGAACGTGCTGTTTCCGTATTTCGACGGCACACCGCCCGGTGTCGTGTTCGACAAGGTGGAGTCATCGGCGAAGCGTGCACTTTCACTGGACGCAAATCTCGCTGAGCCGCACGTCTCGTTGGCGCTTGCGTACTGGCACGCCACGCGCGTCACAGAGGCAGAGGACGAATTCAAACGTGCCATCGCCATCAGCGAGGAGGACCTGAACGCCCATCTTCAGTATGGTCGTTTCTCTTCTCCCTCGCACGCCCGCGCGAGGCGCTCAACGAGCTCACAATCGCGAAGCGGATAGATCCCCTGTCGGCAATCGCCTCGGCGTGGCGAGCTGCGTCGCTGAGAAATGTCTCGGGCATGACGGAGGCGCGCGCGGAGATGTATGCCGGCGTGGCAACTCGACTCGACGATACTTCCGGTGATCAATTTCGCCGCCACGTTGCTGCTCGTCGACGGCAAGCCAAAAGAGGCTGCACGAATTGCCGCGGGCGACACCAGCACGGCATTCGCACTGCTGCGGGAGATGGGCGGTCTTCCACGCCGCAACGTGTTCACGAAAACCCAATACGCCCTCACATATCTCGCGATGGGAGACACGACGCACGCATTTCAGTGGCTGGAGAAGAGCGCGGCGGTGATGCCCGCCGCGCTGGCGGTCGGCTATCCGCTCACCTATCCGCCCTACGAGAAGGTGCGCGGCACGGCCCACTTCAATGCCCTGTTGCGAAAGGCCGGCGTTGACCCCGTGACACTTGCAAATGTCACCAACGCTGTACCTTGATACGTCAGCAATTTGTCCGCCTGCTTGCCAAAATCGCACCACTCAACACCGCTTCCCTTCACGCCTATACTTTACGTGTGGGACGTGCGTCACAGCACCTCCCGTCCGGTTGCGCCAAACTGCGGATTGGTCCGGCGCTCGCAGCAATCGTTTCGCACACTTCAACCCGACGCCGGGCAGCGAATGCGTACTAGCTTCATCGATCACCACGGCGCTCGCATCGCCGTGCTCGATTTCACGAACATCACCGACGACGCAATTGCAATTGCCGTCATCGGAGAGGCGCGCTTTGCCATTGCCAAGGAAGAGCCGAAGAGCATCTACACGCTCACGGACGTAACTGGCTCACCGGCCACCCCCGCCGTGCGCAACGCGCTGCAGCAGCTCACGAAAGCGAACGCCCCGCAGGTCATCGCCGGTACGGTCGTCGGGCTCTCGGCACTTCAGTCCGTGGTGCTCCGCAGCATCGTGCAGCTCACCAAGCGCAAACTCGTGCCGCATCACACGCGACAAGAGGCGCTCGCTTGGATTGCGGAAGATTTTGCCGACCGGGCAAACTCCCTCGAAGCAATCTGAGTTGCGCAGTTCTAGTCGATCTGCTGCTCGCCTGATGCAAACTTGAGATAGACCAGCGCGCCCGCCGCAGCGACTGCCGCAGTGACGACGAACGGCGCGGTGTAGCTCCCCGTGCGCTGAACCAGCCAGCCGGTCACTGCCACGCCCACAATTCCTGGAATCGTGCCGGCAGTGTTGCTGATTCCCCAGATCACGTCAGCATAGCGCGGCGCAACATCGAAACCGTTGCTGCCGAAGCCCGAGAAGCACAGCGCAAGAGTGCCTGTCGCTCCGCACATGAAGAGCATGCCGACGAATGGCGAGCCCGCGGTCTGCACGAGTAGCAGAAATACAGCAGTGCCGAGCAGTCCCGTGATCTGCATCGTCTTGCGAACAAAGGTGCGTGAACGCCCGCCGTTGATCATCCAGTCGGCAATGCTTCCTGCAACATTCGCGACCGCGAAGCTCGTGAGCCACGGAGCCGCCGACAACAGTCCCGCATTTGCCAGCGAGACGCCGAAAGTCGTCTTGAAATAGCTCGGCAGCCAGGCGAGCAAGACATATAGCGTCCAATTGTGCGCGAAGTGATTGATGATGATTGCCCACACCGCCGGCGTCCGCATGATGCGTCCCCACGGTATACTGCGCTTCTCGGCGGGAGGCTGCTCGGCGTACGAGGCGCGACCGTTGCTGACGCCAAGGAACCATGCGACGCCCCAGACGATGCCGAGGAATCCGAAGGCGTAGAATGGCATCGGCCAGCCGTATTTTTTCACCAGCCAACCCGTCGCGGGGAGTGATGCAACAGTTCCGATGGACAATCCGCTCGACATGAAAGCCATCGCGCGCGTGCGGCTCGCGAGCGGCACCCATCGCGAGATCATGTTGATGGACGCCGGAAACACGGCGGCTTCGCCAAGCCCGAGTGCGATGCGGGCACCGATAAGAGCAGGCAGTGAGAAGAGTGCGGCGGGTGGCGTCAGCATGGTGAACAGTGACCACCACAGCACCGCAATTCCCAGGACAATCTTGCCGCCGTATTTATTGGCGAGCGTGCCGCTGTACACCTGCAGCAGAATGTATCCAACGAAGAACGACGATAGGACGACGCCCTTCGTCGTCTCACTCCACTTGAACTGTTCCTGCATCGCAATCGACGCGACGGAAATGTTCGTCCGGTCGATATACGAGATGAAGACCGCGGCGGTACAGAGTCCAACGACTGTGTACCAGATCCACTTCTGTGCGGATTCGGTGGTGGCTACCGCGCCGGGCGCTGAAATTCCGTCGGATGACATGAGCAACTAAATAGCATCATCCACAATCACTCACAACAGCGTATCGCGGTGCATGATCGCGTCAGACGTTGGGTCGACCGAGGCAACCAGTGCCGGTATCCGAACCGGGTCGAGGGCAACGCGCCCCTTCTCGACAGTACCTGCAAGAGGCGGTTTGGTATGCCACGACGTGGACGACCGCCCCGAGATCTCAGAGACATAGATGCCGAACACCACGTTTCTGTTGGGTGACGGATCTGCATCCGTCAGCGCCTCGGGAACGAGACGCTGTATGGCTGCGATTGCGCGCGCACGATCCCATCCGCCAGAGTTGCCGTCCTCCGACGTGAACGGGCCCTTCACGACGACGCTGGCCCAGTCGAACATGCCGTGTACCTCGTCCACCTCGAGTGCACACCACTGATTGTGTGAGAGTGTAAGCAGCTTCGTGCCTGCCGCCGTGCGCCCGAAGATCCATGGCGCATCGAAGACGTAGTGAATCGGCTCGATGTCGACACGATCGTGATGCGCGAATGCTATCCGACCGATCCAATTCCGTCCAAGGAGCGACGTGGCTTCATCTCCCCGGAGTTCACGGACAACTGGATTGGATTTGTTTTGAACTCTGTTGCGCGTTGTCATTCGGTGTCCTTGAGAAATGCCATCGATGCTACCAGCGCATCGCACTGAACTGATTCGTCGTACACGCTCAGCGCCGTGAGAAAGCCGGCAATCTCATAGACGGGCGTGAGCTTGCTCGTTGCATTCACGCGCGATTGCACGAGGTGCGGTGTGTCGATGGCGGGCGCAGTACCCTGAGCCGAGGTTCCGTGGAAGGGAACGGCAGCGAGGAAAGCGGCGACGAGCACCGAACGAGCGGTTGTCATTGGCTCCGGCTGCGGGCCGGAAGGAGGCGAGGCTACGGCAGCCCCTCGTGGAGGGACTTCCCGTTGAGGTTGCAATACATGAGCCGTTTAGAAGAGCAGTTGGGAATCCAGGCGCCTCGGCATATCCTCACTACATGCAAGTCCTCTCCCTCGCCTGGCGTGAGAGCCGCTCGGCCCGTCGCCGACTGTTGCTCTCGATGTCATCGATCACGCTGGGCGTCGCAGTGCTCGTGGCCATCGATTCACTCGCCTCGAACGCGACACAGGGCGTGCACGATCAGGCGCGCAGCCTCGTCGGCGGTGATGTCGCGATGTCGCCACGCGATTCCGTGCCCACCAACATCCGGAACACACTCGACTCGCTGAAGACACTCGGCGCGGGCGTCGGCTACCAGACAACGCTCATGTCAATGGCGAGCGGCGGCCCTGAGTCACGACTGCGGCTCGTTCAGATGCGCGCCGTGAGCCCCGAGTTCCCATTCTATGGTGGAGTACGCACCGAGCCCGCTTCAGCATGGGCGCAGCTCCACGATGGGGCGAACGCTGTCGTCGATGTGTCACTCCTCACCTCACTCGGCGCACACGTTGGCGACTCGATCTCGCTCGGGGACCTGTACTTCAAGGTCACCGGCATTGTCCGCGACGTAGCGAGCGACGTCGCCATTTCGACGACGCTCGGCCCTCGCGTCTACGTTCCCGCGCGCTTCCTGCCCGCGACGAACCTCATCAAGACGGGAAGTCTCTCGCAGCAGAGCATCGTGCTGCGACTTCCGCCGTCCATCAGCGAGGAGTCGTTCGCGAACAGATTTGGAATGAGGTTCGGGCGACAGGGTGTGCGCATCCGTACCGCCGAGCAGAATGCCGATCGCGTTAGTGAGACGATCGGTTATCTGCGCAACTTCCTCGCGATTGTCGGACTCATTGCACTCATGCTCGGCGGCATTGGCGTCGCGAGCGGTGTGCGAGCGTTTGTCCTCCGGAAGATCGACACCGTCGCCATACTGCGATGTCTGGGTGCGACCGGCGCACAGGTGCTCTTCATCTATGTGACCCAGGCAGCCGCGCTCGGACTCGTCGGTGCAGCAATCGGAGCTGCGCTCGGCGTTGTACTCCAATTTGCTCTCGGTTCCGTCGCTGGTCGCTTCCTGCCAGCCGGACTCGAGATCGGCCTCGCGCCTCAGCCGATAGCATTCGGCATTCTCACCGGTGTGTGGGTCGCGCTCGTTTGCGCATTGCAGCCGCTGCTGGCGTTGCGTCGAGTGTCGCCGCTGCAAGCGCTCAGGCGCGAAGAGGACAGCGTGGCACTCGGCAGACATGCCGATTGGCCCGCGCGATTTGTCGCGATTGCCACCGTCGCGAGCCTCGTGTTCGTGACCATCGCTCGTGCGCGGCGCTGGCAGGAGGGCGTTGCGTTCGCGGCGGCAATTCTGCTCGTCATTGGCGCACTGTGGCTCGCAGCAACTCTCCTATCAATCGTCGCACGCCGCAGTGCGCAGCCCACTTGGCCGTTCGCGTTGCGACATGGCGTTGCAAGCCTGCATCGGCCCGGCAATCAGACTCGCGCCGTGATCATCGCGCTCGGCTTCGGCGTCTTTCTCGTCAGCACGCTGTACGAAACACAGGCGAGTCTTCTCACTGTCACCGAGCAGCGGCTTGCCGAGCTGCATGCGAATGTCGTGTTCTTTGATATTCAGCAGGCGCAGGCGCCGGTTGTCGACTCGCTGCTCAAGGCGCATCGCGCCCCTGTACTGACGAGAATTCCCATTCTCACTGTGCGCATTGCAACGGTGAACGGTGATGTGCCGAAAAATCGGCGTGCTGTCGGTCGCGAGTGGCGTGCGTCGTATGCAGACACGATGAGCAGCGCCGAGTCGGTGGTGAGTGGCAAGTGGTTTGGAAAGTCAGCCGGCGGCGAAGTCTCCCTCGACAGCACCGCAGCCATACGCATCGGCGCAGAACTCGGCGACAGCATCGTGTGGACTGTGCAGGGTATCAGCATCCCGACTCGGTTGACGAGTCTTCGCACGGTGGACCGTTCGCAGCTGCAGCCGAGTTTCCAGGTGATGTTTCCGCCCTCACTCGTGCGCGATGCTCCCGCGCAATTCGTGATGCTCGCGGAAGCAATGCCCGACAGCATTCCGCAGATCCAAAAATTGGTTGTCGATCGGTTTTCGAATATTTCGACGGTGGATCTCAGCCTGGTCGAGGCGACCATTACAGCGGTGCTCACCAAGATTCACTCGGCAATCAGGGGGCTCACGCTGTTGTGCATCCTGCTCGCCGTTCCGGTGATCTTCAGTGCCGTTGCCGCAACGCGTCGCGAGCGCCTGCGCGAGGCGGTGCTGCTCAAGGTTCTGGGCGCGAGCAGACGTCAGGTGGTTCGCATGCTGTTCACCGAATACGCCGTGATCGGCACACTCGGTGCGCTCGCGGGCTTGCTGCTCTCGGCGCTCGCATCATGGGCGTTGGCACATTTCATCTTCAGCATACCGCTGGTCGGCGCGGTGCTGCCGGCGCTGGGAATTGGGGCGCTGATGATCGCGGTGGTGGTGGTGATCGGTTTGCTCACCGGCCGCGAGGTGTTCATGTCTACGCCGATGGCTGCGTTGCGAGAGTAAACCGCATTGCCCTGGCGTTTTCGCGCACACGTTCGTCGAACGACAAAATGGTTAGCTCGCCGAGCACAGAGCGGAGAATCTCGGCCGTGGCGAGATGAAGAGCGTCGAGCGTTCGTACCGGTTCGACGGAAAAACCAACTCGCGCTCGCGCAAGCACATCGTCACCCAGGTCATACACGTGCCACGACGCGAGCGCGTTATCGAGCAAGCGAAGCGCCGCGAGTTCCTCCACCGCTGAGATTCTCCCACCGGCACACGCTCGGCCAAGTCCGCGCGCGCATTCTACGCCGGTCAGCGCTGACGTGTACACGTGCTCCGCATTTCGAAGGCATTTGAGCGTCTGCTGCTGCGACGGCTCGCCAAGCAACCACGCGAGGATCGCACTCGACTCGGCGTAGAGAATCACTCGGCGCGATCCTCATCGAGCAGTTCGCGCGCGAGCCCAGCGTTCGACTTGATTGGCGATGTTCGATATTCGTGTACGCGCGACTCAGCGACGCGAAGACGTCCTTCTGATGCCAGCCGAGCGAGCGCGCTATCCAGGGTTGAGTGGGTTCCCCCGCTTCCAGGAAGTCGGAGCTCCGCGACGACGCGACCTCGATCGGTGACAAGCACGACTTCGCCTCGCTGCACGTCGCGTATCGCACTACTGAGTTGCGCCTTTAGGGCGCGAATGCCGATTGTCCGCATGAACGCAATGTAGTCACATGTGACCACATCAGCAAGAAGCCGGTTCTTCCCTCCGCTAGGCCGACGTTGTGCGCCTTGCTCAGTCGGGAAGAAATGCGCATTCTGGGTGGCGCAATAGACACCCTCCAAGAGGTACGAGCTGTGGCCCGTTTTTCTTCTGCCATCCTGAGCAATGCGAAGGATCTGCGACACTCTGTCATTCTGAGCGAAGCGAGGAATCTGCGACACTCTGTCATTCTGAGCGAAGCGAGGAATCTGCGACACTCTGTCATTCTGAGCGAAGCGAGGAATCTGCGACACCCTGTCATTCTGAGCGAAGCGAGGAATCTGCGACACTCTGTCATTCTGAGCGAAGCGAGGAATCTGCTTTTCGCTATTGCCCTCACCTCCATCGCCAACACTGCGTTCGCCCAGGCCCCCGCCAAGAAGGTTCTCACCCCCGCGGACTATTCTCGCTGGCGGAACATCGACGGCGCACAGATCTCCCCCGACGGCAACTATGTCGTGTACGGACTGACGTATACGAACGTCGTCCAGGCCGACGCCAAGCCGGTGCTGCACCTCCTGAATCTGACCACGAATCAAGACGTCGCCCTGACGAACGCTTCACGCGGCGTCTTTTCGTCAGACTCCAAATGGCTCGTCTACCAGATCGATTCTCAAGTCGTCCGCGCACGAGGCGGGCGTGGTACCGGTGCACCGGCGGCGAATGACACGGGCGCAGTGGGTCGAGGGAATGCGGAGCCACCACCGCCGCCGCGTCGCTTCGAGCTTCGTGAGCTCGCCACCGGGCGCACGCAGCGCTGGGCCGACATGGCCACCGCCACCTTCTCGGCCACGGCAAGCCATTTGGTTCTAAAGCGCCGCCCGGCTGGTGGTGCTGCTGATGGAGCCGGCCGCGGTGCAGGCGCACCGGTCGCACAGACCGCAGCGGCTCCGGCCAATCCGACTGGCCCGCGCGGCACTGACGTCGTGCTTCTCGATCTCGCCACGAACCGTGCGCAGTTGCTCGGATCCGTGGCCGATATCGCCTTCAATAAGAAGGGCGATCAGGTCGCATACACGGTCGACGCAAATCTTCGCGACGGCAACGGGCTTTTCCTGATCGATCTCGCGAGCGGTCGCACCGAAGTTCTCGACAACGATGCGCGCAACTACAGCCGCCTCGCGTGGAATGAGGATGGCACCGGCGTCGCCGCGCTCAAGGGACGTGAAGTCGACAAGATGCGCGAGCGCGACAACATGCTCATCGTCATTCCCGACGTGAAGGCAACGAAGCTCGCGAGCGTCACCATGGATCCCGCACGTGCGAACGGATTCCCGCGCGGTTGGGTGCTGAGTGATCGCGCGCCACTCTCGTGGAGTGACGACAACAAGCGCGTCTTCTTCGGTGCCATGCCGCAGAAGGTTGCGCCGGATACCGCGCGTCGTCGTAGCACCGATTCAGTTCCCGACGTCGACATCTGGCGCACCACCGACGAGCGCATTCAGTCCCAACAGATGATCCGCGCTGAGCAGGATCGAAATTTCTCGTTCCGCGAAGCGTTTGATGTGTCGGGGAGCAAGTACGTGCATCTCTCCGACTCAACTATGCGCGAACTCGAAGTCGGAGAAGATGGGAAGTGGGCCATCGGTCGCGACACACGCGGATATATCTCCGATTACAAGCGCGCCGCTGCAGACATCTACAAGGTGAACACGAGCACCGGCGAACGCACGTTGCTACTCAAGAATCAGCTCATCGGCCAGTTCGTGTTTGGTCTTTCGCCAAGCGGACGTCAGTTCCTCTACTGGAAGGACAACAAGTTTCAGTCGTATGATCTCGATGCCGGAACCACGAAGACCATCGGTTCCACCGCGCCGAGTTTTGTGGATATGGAATTTGATCATCCCGGCCCAAAGCCGAGCTATGGTATTGCCGGTTATGCGAGCGATGCGAAGAGCGTCATCGTGCATGGCAAGTACGACGAGTGGATGGTTCCGCTCGACGGCAGTGCAGCCAAGGCGCTCACCAACGGCAGCAAGGATGAGATTCGCTATCGCTACGTCCGCACCGAGCCGACTGATTCAACGGGCGCTCCGGCTGGCCCGCCGGGCGGCGGCGGACGCGGTGGACGCGGTGGTCGTGCCGCTCAGGAAATTGACCTGAGCAAGCCGATCACGCTCGCAACGTATGGTGAGTGGACAAAGAAGTCCGGCTTCTCGCAGCTCGAGAACGGCAAGATGAAGGAACTCGTTTACGATGACGCGAGCTACAGCAACCCCGTAAAAGCCGCGAAGTCGGACAAGTACCTCTTCACGCGCCAGACCTTCATCGACTTCCCTGATCTTCGCGTCTCAGGCCCAACGTTCGCCGATGCCAAGAAGATCACCGATGCGAATCCGCAGCAGAAGGAATTCGCGTGGGGTCATCGCGTGTTGTTCGACTACAAGGATCACGACGGCCACAAGCTACAGGGCATCATGGCGCTGCCGGACGACTACAAGCCCGGCGAGAAGCGCCCGATGATCGTGAACTTCTACGAGAAGAATTCGCAGAACCTCAACCGGTACAGTGCGCCGAGTTATCTGACGGGCATGGGTGCGAGCCCGATCGAGGGTGTGAGCAAGGGCTACATCATGATGATCGCGGACATCTACTACCACACTGGGCGCTCACACAGCGATCAGTTGGAAGCAGTCGAAGCCGCCACGCGTAAGGTGATCGAGATGGGCTACGCGGACCCAAAGAAGATCGGCGTGAATGGTCACAGCTACGGTGGTGAAGGCGCAGCGTTCATTGGCACGCGCTCACGCCTGTTCGCCGCGGTTGGCATGGGCGCCGGCGTCACCGATCTATTCACGGACTTCAACCAGAGCTGGGGCTGGTCGTATCAGGTGAATGGTGGCAGTGGCCAGAACGGCAACGACTACTATCTGTTTGGCCAGGGCCGCTGGGGCGTTTCACCGTGGGACAATCCAGATCTCTATCACTACGAGTCAGCGCTCACGCATGTGCGCGAAGTGACGGCGCCGTTCCTCATGATGCACGGCACGGCGGATCCGACCGTGTCCTTCTCGGAAGGAATGAATTTCTACAATGCGCTGCGCTACAACGACAAGAATGCAATTCTGCTCGCGTATCCCGGCGAAGGACACGGACTGCGCGGCTTGGCAAATCGCAAGGATCTTACGGTGCGTTACTTCCAGTTCTTCGATCACTACCTGCGCGGTGCACCGGCGCCGGAGTGGATGAAGTCAGGCGTTCCGTATTTGGCGAAGGACACGTCGAAGGATCCGTTCGTGGCGCAGCAGGCAGGGAATATCGTCCCGTAACTAGCTGTCATTCTCACGCTGTCATTCTGAGCGCAGCGAAGAATCTGCTTCCAGGATTGAAGACTTAGATCGCGGAGCCGCCGCCGGGCAATCGCTTGCGCAGGAAGTTCGTCCGCTTCGCCGGGGGAAGCGCTAGTTGACGGCGAATCTGCTCAACCAGCGCTCGTTCACTTTCGCGCTTGAGGGCACTCTTGCGCGGAACTTTAGGCTTTTTCGGATTCATCCAGCGTCCTTCGAAGAATCGGCAATACGGCAAGATCCTGCTCACGCGCAGCGCGCTCCTTGCTGCGAATGACGTCGCGGAGCGACGCCACAAAAAGCGTATGTCCTGAAAACTCGATGCTCGTCGAGCGCGATCGCAGCGCCGCGAACGATCGAATGCCATCGATCTTTGCCATGAAATCGAGCTGCATACCGTCGCGATCCCGAATCACGCGATACAGCTCCGACGTGGGATAGTAGGGCCGCATGACGACAGCGCCCAGATCGTCGGCAACACGCTTGATCTTGGCAAGATTCGTCGGTGTCTTTCGAAACATGAAATCCAAATCGATCGTGGTTATCGGGGAGCCATGTAGTGCGGCAGCAGCGTTCCCGATGAGCACCGCCTCCAAGCGGTGCTCACCCAGCAGGCGTGCCACGATCGAAAGGAAAGGCTCGGCGTTCATGCCATCAATTTAGTCTACGGCGCCAACGTAGGATCGAAATTGGTGACGAACTCCAAAAACTTCGACAGATCCACCATGTCACGCGGCATGTAGCGCACCGTGTGCGAATCGATCCGCTGCACATTCGACAAATAGCCGAGCAGCTCCACCGGCCGGTAGTTCTTGAATGACACCTCGAGCGTCATCGGCCTGCTCATCACATACGGACGCATCTCAGCGCGGCGACCAACCGCAGTCTTCGCATGCTGGCGAATCAGCGCCTGCCCCGCTTCCGGCGTCATCGTTGCCGCCGAGTGGAAGCCGATTGCCCGTTTCACCGCCACACCTTCGATGGCACCGAGTCGCTGCTTTGTCTCCGCAACGATCTGATCGTCGCCCGTGATCATCACGACCGGAACACCATACTGCGCAGCAATGGCCGCGTTGATGCCGGCCTCTGACATTGACGTGCCGTTGATCGCAATACGTGTGAGCAGTGCGCTCGACATCGTGTGCGCCCGCACCCCCGTCAAGCTCGATGTCGAGGTGTGATAGCCAACGAAGATCACAGCGGCAAAGCTCGAGTCGATTCCTTCCATCATTCCGAGCGGACGCGGAAATGAGCGAACGATCGTGATCGGAATGTCATTCGGAAAGCGATCGATGAGCAGCGATTCGCCATTACCGTGCGAATCACTGATGACGAACTCCGTTGCGCCAGCTTCGCGTGCTCCCTGCATTGCCGCGAGCACGTCGCTCGTCATCCACTGGCGCGCCTGATTGTACTCGAAGCTCGCCGGGCCCAGTTGATCGACCGATGCGACGCCGGTGATCCCCTCCATGTCGGCGGAGATGTACACCTTGAGCGGTCGCTGCGCGTGCAGCGCGGACGCGAGGGCGAGAAGAGCGAGAGACAGTCGTAGAGAGCGCATTGGGACAACATGCAGCTCAGCGAATGGAAGCGGTAGACTCCGCAAGAAGCGCACAACGAAGAATGGCGCTGTCTTCTCTATACGACGCGCTGCGCCGGTTCGAACCACGAGCGCCGCCAGATACTTAGTGTCATTCCGAGCGCAGTCGAGGAATCTGCATTTTCTGACGTGAGCAACCGCATTCACAGACACGGCGGCATAAGAGCGGACACTCCGGATCATTCGGAGTTGTCGCCCTCAGGTCCGCAGTGTCCGTAGTTCTTCCGCTGTGTCTGTGCATTCAGCTTCCCTGCAACTCGCCGTTCCGTGCCGCCAATAGAGCACCGCTAAATTGGTTGAGCTGATTCGCCGATTCCAGACGATTGCGTAACTGCGCTCCGCCCACGATGCGTCGTACTTGGCCGCATCGGCAAGTATGGAGAGTTTTCCTGCGACTTCCATCCGCTGATAGTTCTACTGCTGACAGCTCCCGTGCGGATCCGGCTTCGGCTTGTCAACCGCAACGCGATGATCCAGGTTCGCCACCTTCACCGCCAGATCCGCAATGAATGAATCCACCTGCGCCATGTGCAGATAGTCGATGTACTGCGGCTCGTCCGTCACCTGGTGATAGTCAGCGTGACCACCCGTGGTGAAGAACACAATCGGAATGCCGTAGCGCGCATACTCGTAGTGATCGCTGCGGCAATAGATGTTCTGCGGGTGGCCGTTCGCGTCCATCGAGTAATCGAAATTCAAATTATGCTTGCCCGACTTGTTCACACCCTCGGCCATGTCGCCGAGTTCGGTGGAGAGCCGGCGTGAGCCAACGAGCTGGAGGTAGCCCTTGCCACCGATCGTCGGCTTGCCCTCAATCGTATTGCCCGTCTGATCGTTCGCGCCGCCGCGTCCTACCATGTCGATGTTGAGCTCCGCGACAATCGCATCGCGCGACACCGTCGGATGATCGGTGAAATACTCCGAGCCCCACAGACCAAGCTCCTCTCCAACATGCCAGACGAAGAGAATGGAGCGCTTCGTCTTGATCGGCGACTTCGCAAAATATTCTCCGATCTCTAGGAGACTCACGCTTCCGGTACCGTCATCGTCAGCACCGTTGCTGATGGAGTCTGCGCGCGCGGACTTACCGTTCGTCATCTTGCGCACGTGAGCAAGAATGCTGTCGACGATGTGCTGCTGTGACGCATCGAGCGTGGGCGGGTTGTCGTCGGCGCCGCCTTTCCTGTACAGGTGGTTGACGACGTACATGGAATCATGCGCGACCGCGTTCGATTTCCCGTTCGCGCCGGGCTTGTTGAAGCCGATGTGATCATTGTGTCCGCCGATCACCACATACTCGTTCTTCAGTACCGGATCAGTTCCGGGCAGCACGGCGACAACGTTTCGCAGCGGAACGTCCGTGGGAAAGACCTGCTC
>JBBQHJ010000013.1:0-31759 GCA_038323865.1 Gemmatimonadales bacterium | reverse complement strand
AGGCGGCGGCTGCCGCCCCCGGGCCCCCGACTCCGACGCCACCAGAGAACGCGCCGACCTGAGGCCCGAGATGGGTCGACCACATATATAATGATGGAGCGGTCAGACCCGGGACAGCACCGCGAACGCAAAGCGCTGCTCCGCGCCGGCTGGCGTCCAATGGACGTCCGTGATTCGTCCGCGTGCCGCATCGTACGTCATGGCGTAGAGCCCACGAGGCGACGGCCCGTCCGTCGCAACGCGCAGCCAACCATTACCGTCAAATTCCCAGGTATCTCCGAGCCCGGCACCATTCGCGATACCGCCGAACAACACCACGCGGTCGCGCCGTGAGTCGTATGACATGACGTGTGTCGTGCGCGGCGCTGGTCCGGCAACGGTGAGCTCGCGCCACCGATCGCCCACGCGCTCCCATGTGTCACCGAGATCGCCGGTCGGGCGCGCGTCGCCGCCGAACATCAGCACGCGTCCACGCTTTGCGTCGTACACCAGAGCCGGGCTGTTACGCGCCGAGGGTGCGGGTTGCGCACTCTTCGTCCACGTTGCGCCGTCCCATTCCCACGTGTCGCCGACGTAGCGCCCGCCGAGGAAACCGCCGAATACTACGAGCCGAGAGCGAGCGGAATCATAGGTGGCGCCCACGGAGTACGCGGCCGGCGGCATCGAGGCAGCCTGCGCGAAACCGCTCGCTGGCGTGAGGGCGAGCACGAGGAGGCCCGCGCTACGGATAGAAACTCTTGCGTACATGCTCTCGCGATGAAACGTTCACTCAGTTGACACTAGTTACCTGTTACACGTCGATGGCCTCAACGGCTTCCGCAGCTTTCTGACATTGACGTGACCTTATGCGGGCATGGCGATCTTGACGAGCGCCTCAATGTGCTGAATTATCAACACATGAGACGACTCGCATTTGCTTCCATATATGCCGGCCTTGCCGCGGCGACGGTCTTGGACGCCGGCGCTCCGCCCCTTGGCACCACTCGGCCGCCCGCGGCGCCTGTCGTCGCACTCGTTCATGTGAACGTGATTCCGATGGACCGGGAACGTGTACTCCTTGGCCGCACAATCATCATCCGGGATGGTCTCATCGCCGCGATCACGGCCGCCGATGGCGCTTCCGTGCCGGTGGACGCGGCTGTCTTCGATGGTGGTGACAGCGTATTCGTCATTCCCGGACTCGCCGACATGCACGCGCACCTTCGCTACGAATCCGATCTTTCACTCCTCGTGGCCAATGGGGTGACCACGGTTCGCAACATGCGCGGAACGCCCTGGCATCTCCTCATGCGCAAGCAGGTCGCGGCTGGCGAGCGTATTGGCCCGCGCATCATCACGGCCGGTCCCGTGTTCTATGGTTTTCGCGGTGCTGGCGGTACGCCAGAGGAAACACGAGCGCTCGTCGACAGCCAATGGGCAAGCGGTTACGACTTCGTAAAGGTGTACGACCGGCTTCCGCGCGCCTCGTACGACGCGCTCGTCGCGCAGGCCGCCATGCGCAGCCTTCCTGTCGCCGGCCACATCGTGCAGGGACCAAGCAATGGCACCGGTCTCGACGAAGCACTCGCTGCGCATCAGGCATCCATCGAACACGCCGAACAATTCGTCTACCACGGGTTCGGTGACGACCTCGATCGATCGCGCATTCCGGCAATGGCGGCGCGCGTCAAGGCTGCCGGCACCACGGTGACGCCTACGTTGGTAGTTGTTGCGTCGCTTATCGATCAGTGGGACAAGCATGACAGCGTGATGCGCCGTCCGGAAATGCGCTTCGTGCATCCCGAGACGTATGCGTGGTGGCGGGGAGATCGCGGCCATTCGTCAACGGTCAACCACACGATGTTTCCTTTTCTCGACGCTCTGGTGCGTGGCTTCCGCGATGCCAGCGTCCCGCTGATGGCGGGAACAGACTTCTATCTGTTCGGAACCGTGGCGGGATTTTCCCTGCACGACGAGCTTGCGGCGTTCGTGCGCGCGGGACTCACGCCGTATGAGGCGCTCGCCACCGCAACGTCAACGCCTGCCTCGTATCTCGGCGACATGGCGCATTCTGGTACGGTCACGGTCGGAAAGCGCGCCGATCTCGTTGCTCTCAACGGCAATCCACTCGAGCACATTCACAATACCACGCGAATTGGCGCGGTGGTGTCTGGGGGGCGGTTGTTTCGTCGGCCGCAGCTCGTGAAGATGCTCGATTCGCTTGGCGATGCGTTCGCGTTTGAGCACCGGTTCGTTGACGACGTGACTGCGAAGGGTGCTGCGTCGCCGCTACTGCGACGTGGCGCAGCACAGGACAACGTCGCCGAGAGCACACTCGACCAACTGGCGAATGATCTCGCGAGAACCAAACGGACTCGTGATGCGGTGGTGGTCGCCGAGTACGCCACGCGGACGCGGCCAACGTCTCGGGACGCGTGGCTTCTTCTGTCAGCAATCGAGTTGCAGCGCGCGGACACGTTGCGCGCCGCGACCGCAATCGCGCGGGGGCTCGAGCGCATTCCGGGCGACACGACCCTTCTCAAGCGACTGGCGCGACTTCGTCCGTCACGCTGACAAGAAACGCTACATGCAGCCGCTCGCGTTAGGTGTGCGATCGCCGCTCAACGGCACCGCCGTGACCGATGCTGGCATCTCGAGCCGTATCGGCGCCGCGCCCTCCGGAGTCACGACGACATTCTTGAAATCACCGGGCGAGCAGTCTCCCACCCAGAGCCCGACTGCACCGCTCGTGCGCTTCGTCAGGGCGCGAACGTTCAACGTTGGCGTACGACTATTGTTGAGGAACACGCCGATGTTCTGCCGCACATCAATGCGCAGATGCACCCAGCTTGCCGGATCGGGTACCGGCTCCACGGCTGCCTCAAAACGCCCGGGATACGCCGCCCGCAGCACTTGCCACGTGCTATCCGGATACGATGCGTACTGCACAGCATGTGCGTGATGATCAGCGTCGATACCCTTGAAATTGAACGGACGCAACCACACGACTTCCCACGTCTGATCATCAGATCGATGGAACGCCACGCCAATGAAACTGCGCTGCTGCACATCCTGCCCGCGTACGTCGAGTTCGATAGTCCCCGAGCCGAAGGACACGCCCGGATACCACAGCATGCCCGCATCCGGTTGCTGATCCAGGCGCACGACCTGCGAGCCTCCCTCCTGCACCAGCGACACTTTGCGATTCACGAGTCGTGCTGATTCGCCTTGTGAGTTGGCGTCTCCAAAGAGAAACGTGAGCGCGTCGGGGAGTCGAGCAGACCATGCCGCGGCGCTATGCGTGCCGCACGGCGCAACCGATAGACGCAAATGCTGAGCATCCATCGCCGTCTTTCGCAGGAAAGCATCAAACCGAAGGACGCCCAGCAGCATCTCGTCCGTTTGCTCGTTCAATGGATCTGACAGCGTGGGCACGTAGCCCGCGCGACAACCTGGCCGTGACTCTTCGTTGGTACCGACGCCGAGGTACACGCGTTCGGGCCATGCGTTCGGCGTTGGCGCGTCGGCGTAGTTGAATACTCTGTAGGTTGCGCTCTCAGACAGGAGGCGACCAAAGACGCCCGGTCGCGCCGCCACAACGTACGTGCTGATCAGCGCGCCGTACGACGATCCGCCAATGCCCGTGTGCCCCGCATCCTTCAACGTGCGGTAGCGCCCGTTGATGTACGGCATGACTTCGTTGATCAGGAAATCGGGGTAGCGCTTGCCTTGCGGCGACGGATCAAACGCGGGATTCGTGCGTACCAGCGTGTCAGGATACGGTAAGTACTCGTGTCCGCGAGCTGTACGTCCGGCGTTGTCTACACCAACGACAATCAGTGGAGGAATGCGACGTTCGGCAACAAGGTCCCTGACGATCTCATCAACGCGCCATTCGCTCGGTCCGAACACCGACGTAGCGGGGTCAAAAAGATTCTGGCCGTCGGCGAGGTACAGCACTGCGTACCGTCGATTGCGGTTTTCCTGAAGGTCATATCCTTCCGGCAACAACACACGCAGCGTCCGCACATTCGCAAACACTTTGCTCGTAAACGTGTGCAGGCGCAAATCCCCAACCACGGCTGGAGTGTGAACGCGCGTGGCATCTTCATCTTTGTTTTGCGCCTGAAGCGCCGCCGGTGCGAGCGACATGACTAAGGTGATCGCGGACGCACACGCCAGTCGCTTGAGCGTCATATGTCGCATGTGAATCACAGGTTCTCCACGCAGAGGGCTGAGGCGAATTCGACTTCCTGTACGTTACTGCAGGACAATCGGCGCCATCCATCGGAACGTGCCCCATTCCAAGATCATCGCGCCGTGGGTCGCATCGTTCTCTACAAACGAGAAGGTGAACTTTTCAACTGGCGACGGGAGCACACTCACCCGCAAGGGCGCGCGGCCAAGATCGCGGGTCACGTCGTACTGTGTTCCCCACTGTCGGATCTGATTGTTCACGATCAGCGTCGCGCCGTCCCGGGTTGGAACGGTCCAGAGGCTGTAGGTGCCCGCATCCAAGTGCAGTCCGGCGATCACGAGCGGCACAGAGGTGGTGAACTGTGTTGCCGCGTTGGCTCCCGTGCGCCACACCGAATCAATTGGCAGCACGTCGCCAACCAGTTGGCGCCCGCGGGCCAATGGACGACCATAGTCGACATGGAGCGACGCCGCGCCCACTCGGCCTCGCGCCGTATCGCGCACCGAGAGCGGACTGACCACGCCAGATTCCGCATCATGTTTCTCGATGGCGGCATAACGTCGTGCGATCTCCTCAACGTCTGGACTCCGAACACGGGATACATGTGTCTTGAAAGTGCTTCGGTCGCCAGAGTAGCTCAGCATGCGATGCAGGTCGTCGACGATTGCTTCACCGGCGCCAGCGAGGGCGTCATGGCGCGCAATCTCTACTCTGTTGCCCGACAATCGTCGGACGACGCCACCAGGATTTATCTTTGCCATCTGCGGCACTTCACTTGCCTGCTGCTCCGGATAGTAGTGGCGCAGGCGCACGCTGTCGCGTTGTTGCGAGAGTGCCGCGCCGAGGTACAGTTCGGTCAGTGAGTACACTTGGCCCGTCCACGGCATCCAGATGTCTCCGTGGGTTGCGAACGAGACGTGTTGCGTACCCTCGCCGTTCGTGACGGTAACGTGTATGGAATCCTTGGCATGCGCTGCGGTGTAGGTGTAGTGCTGCCACTTTGGGGTTGTGGCGTTTGGCAGCCTCGTGTCCATCACGAGATGGGAGACTACCCCGCCCGGGCCGAGGGTGATTTCTGTATGGCGGACGATTACGCGCGGAAAGCGCTCGACCACGTCGCTGACGAGGGTGCTCGTGGTACGCGTCACGCGTTCGACAGAAACCGTGTCACGTCCAAGCGTGGCGACAAAACCGTAGGGCGCTTGGGCGGAAGCCCTCAGCGACGCGGACAAAACGAGCACACCCACGAGTCGTATACGCATGTGTGGCGGCGAAGTGAGAGAGAACCAGCGACCGTATGCGGCAAGCTATGTCGCACCACCGGGGGCAGCCCGCACAGAATCCGCTCGGTTCTGGTACTTTTCGTCATATGACGCGCCGCAAGAAAGGCCTCGCCGCGCCCACTCCACGGGTGCAGTTCGATTCAATCAAGTATGGACCCGAGCTGCTCATTGACGTCGAAGCCATCGGGGACATTCCGACGTTCATTCTCGATAGGCCGCACGCGCTCAACTTTTATGACATCACGCTCGTCACCAAGGGTGCGGGAACGCTCACGCTTGATGGGGCGCGCTACCCCGTGCGCGCCGGTACGCTGGTCTTCACCACACCCGGACAAGTCCGCAGTTGGCAGGTATCGACGCTCGATGGCCTGTGTGTGTTTTTTCCGACACTGTTTCTCGCCGAGTTTTTTAGTGATCCGCTCTTTCTGCAGCGGTTGCCGTTCTTTCACACGCGCGAAGGGCGAGCGGCGGTGCAGCTTCCTGCACGCGCCGCGCGTGCATGCCATCGCCGACTCACGAGCATGCGGAAGGAACTCCGCGCCCTGAGTGCTGACAGTGCACATCTCCTGCGCGCTTCGCTGTATGAGACATTGGTCACGCTGACGCGCATCTACCTGGAAATCCACGACAGTTCAGGTCGGCGTGTTCCGCATCCGGTTACGTCTCGGTACGTCGCGATGGTTGCCCGCGACGCAACGGTGCGACACGCAGTACGAGAATACACACGTGATCTCGCCGTGAGTGCCGGCTACCTGAATTCGTTGTGCCTTCGGTACCTCGGTCAGAACGCGAAAGCCGTGATCTCGACGCAACTGACTATTGAAGCACGACGGATGCTACTCTACTCCGATTTGTCCGTAGCGCAGATCGGCGCGTCACTGGGATTCCGCGATCCGAGCTACTTCACGCGATTTTTCGTCGCGCACACTGGTCGATCACCACGGCGCTTCCGCCAGGAACTGCGGCAACCGTGAGATTGGACCTGGCAAGCCGCACGGCCAGTGCTCTCCCAACAAGGCATCATCAGGTCATGACGGTGTAAGTCCACGCCTGTCGTCCGGATGCAAGCGTGACCGAGAGTCGCGCATAGGGTTCCGGTTCGTAGGAATCGGCTTCAGCGAGCTCACGGTCGGTAATCTCGAACACCATACCCTGCACCGTATGCGCGCTGTTACCCGTGTAGCGAACAATGGCATGATGCGCCTTGCCACTCGCCGCAACAAACGCGGGATCGAGAACTTCGAACAGTGCTTTCTCAAATCCGATTAGTTCGTCAACGTGCCCATGCAACAGTCGTCCGAACGTCGATTGCTGCACCGCTGGCAGCTGCAGCGTTCCGTAAGAAAACAGTAGTGGCATAGGTCGCGTCAGCAGGTAGCAATGTTTGAGAAGTGTTGCTCATCCAAACTCAGGGCCGGCGCTTGCACAAAGCGCATGCGGTATCGCTGCGTCACAACGGGCGCCCAGGCGCATGCGACTCAGGTCACGCGTTCGCCGCAGGCCTCGTGCCTCCAGCATGTCACCCCGCAGCCACCGGTCCGCGTGCAGATCAATGCAGACTTGCTGACCGGCCAATCGAGTGAACATCCGGTCGAGTAACGGTTCCACGACGCGCTCGCGTGTGGCAATCATTGGCCCTACATACGTCGCGGCGCGTCCGGGTCGGGCAAGCACAAAACCTTCAACGTCGTTGTTCGGCGAGCGCATGATCACAGGTCCGTGCGAATAGTCCGTGAGGAGTTCATCGAGTAGCTGCATGCGGTGTGCTCCGTGCGCGGCATGATCGAGTGCGTAGATCGCGGCGCGAGACTGATCCGACTCCGGCACATTTGTTGGAGTATCAGTGTCAGGTGAGTGAGTGTCCTCACCGAACAACGTTGCGGACGGTACTCCCTGCCAGCGCTGAATTTCCGACTCGCTCACAAAGCCCAGCGATTCATACAACGGGTGGCCTGCGGGCGTTGCATCCAGCTTGATGCAGGCAATGCCCCGTGCTCCTGCTTCATCAAGGGCGTGCCGCATCAGCGCCGCACCCACGCCCACGCCGCGAAAATGCGGATGCACGATCATCATGCCAATCCACGCCAGATCACGCCCGTACGGTGTGGTGGAAACGGTGCCGATCAGCCGTTCGTCGTGGTACGCGGCAAAGCAACCTGCGGGACTCAGCCGGACAATGCGCGACCAGTCCGCGAACGTTTGGTTCCATCCCTCTGCGGTGCTCATCGACACGGCATCAACCAGATGTGCGCTACGAAGAACGGAAAAGCGTATCACGAGCGCTCCGTTGATGTGACGCGGCTGAACGCGTCAGCGCGCAAGCGAGACGAGAATACTTCCTGCGACGATAGCCATCACGCCGACGCGCTTCGGTGCTCCGAACTCCTCGCCGAGCAACCGCCATCCGAGGAGCACGCCAAACACGACGCTGAGCTGCCGCGTTGCAATTACGTACGTCGACGTACCATCCCGCAGCGCCATGAGAATCAGCAAGTACGCCGACGTATTGAACACCCCAACGAGCACGATCTCGGTGCGATGCGCACGCCACTCGGCGCGGATCTCGGTCCACGCGTACCGTCGCGCGATGTGCGCCGAGTACGCGATGGCGACCAGCACGGTGTATGAGAAGAAATACGTGAAGGGCGTGATGGTTTGAATGGCATGTTTGTCCCACACCGTGTAGCCCGCCGCCGCAAGCGCCGCAAGCAATGCATAGCCGGACGCCGCGCTCCTGGTGAGGCGTCGCGACAGCGTACGAATGGCGGCCGGCGTCAGCTCGGCGAGTTGCAGCATGCCGATTCCGCTGACGATCATGAGCAGCGCGATCGCGCCGAGGCCGCTCACTGTTTCATTGAACATCATCGCGCCCAGCAGTGGCAGGAAGAGCAACACCCCGCTTCGCGACACGGGATACACCTCCGAGAGATCGCCGTGACGATAGGCGACTGCCAGCATCGCATAGTTGATCAGGGTCAGCGCAGCACCGACGGCGATGAGCGGAAACAAGCTCGCGCCCACCGAGATTGCTTCGCGCACACTCAGGAGCAGGAACAGCGGTATGAATACCGCCACCTCAGCGATCTTGCTCAAACCGACGAACAGCGGTCCGCCGCTACTGCGCTTGAGCAGATAGTTCCAGTACGCGTGCATCACCGCCGACGCGAGCACCAGCAGCGACGTCGTACCGTTCATGACCCGTGCTCCTCGTGAGCACGATGCGCGACAAATCCTCGTGCCCAATCGGATCGTCCGTTGTGCACGGCCTGTTTTTGCACGAGCGTCCAGTCATAGTCCAATGCGACGAGTTCCACGCTCCATCGCGACTGGCGCCGCGTGGCGATTGCGTACTGCGCGAGCGGGGCGCCTGCTTCGGCGATGAACGGATCACTATTGTCGGCGTACCGTGGGCATCCAACGCTGCCAGGATTAAGTACGGTGCGGTTGCGCGTCGCATACGCGATACCGGCGTGATGACTGTGCCCGCAGAGAATGAGCGACGCCGTTGTAGTGCCGAGTCGATCGGCGAGCATCGACTGCGTCACGCCTGCCAGCCTGCCGTCGTGCATCGATTCCATCAGATATTCGGTGTCACGATGGGGCGTACCGTGCACAGCGAGAATGTCAGATTCCAGCGTCAGCGACATCGGCAGCGCGCCCAGTGCTTCCCGTTGCGCGATGGAAAGCGTGTCATGAGCGAACTGCACACTTCCGAAACGAGGCGTAAGCGAATACTCGCCAATCCATCGATCGTGGTTTCCTCGCACCGTGGGCAATTGAAGCGTATCGAGCAGTTCAAGAGTTTCGCGCGGCCACAGCGGGCTGGTAACGCAGTCGCCGAGATTGACGATTACGTCGGGTGCGCGTTGTTTGAGATCTGCTAGTACTGCTTCGAGCGCGACAACATTGCCGTGCACGTCTGAGAGAACCGCGATCCTCATTGCACCGTGACCGTTAGCTGGGCCGCCGCACATCCACACGCACCCGCAAAGTTTGATATCACATTAGCGAGCCAGCGCTCGCTTGGTATAGTCGATCGTCTGCGCAATCACCTGTCGCGTCGCCTCGGTATCCTCGGATGTCTCGAACCCGTGGTGACCCGCCGGGTAGTTGATCACGCTGACCGGCGCGTTCTGACTCAGCGCCAGACCAATGAATCGATCCACCGCCGCGTTCATCCAGGCATAGTCCTGACCGGCGCGTACGAACAACACGGGAACGTCTGAACGAAACGTCGTGACGGTCGACCCTGCGCTGCCATAGTATAACGCAGCAGCGCTGATCGCTCTTTGCGCGGAATCTTGAACGATTGTCAGCGCAGACGCCGCAGCACCGAACGCCGCGAACAGTCCATGGCGACCAGCCTGAATGCCGATCTCTGTTCCGTGCGCCGCGAGGTACGCAGTCAGTCGCTGAAAATCGTCGCCGAGCGGCCGACCAGGGCCTGTTGAGTTACCCGTTCCGGGCACGGCTCGCAGATCCGCAACGATGGCAACGATGGCAACGATGCCATTCGCGGCGAGGATTCGAGCCCAGTGGGCCGACCAACCGTTCGCTACGCGCTGTGGCTTTTCCTTCAGATCGGGCCAGAACAATGAGTAGACGATACCGGCTGGTGAGGCTGCTGTCGCGTGCGCCGGCCTGTAGGGTCGACAACAGCTGCAAGTGGGGCGCCGGCGCTTACGTCACAACTGCGGATGACATGGCGAGATTTGGCGCTGCGCTCGTTGGTGGAAAGATTCTTTCGCAGAAGTCACTCAACGAAATGCTCACGCCCATGAAGACGTCGGCCGGTGCATCGACCGACTACGCGATGGGGTTCGGCGTTGCAACAGACTCACTCGGCGTGCGACGTGTCGCACACACGGGCAGCGCAATCGGCGGACGTTCTGCGATGTTCATGTTCCCGGATAGCGGCATCGTCGCTACGTGAGACGTTGGCGCCACTGCGCCGCGCCCGCCACCGCGAGGAGCGCGAGCGCACTCCACACCACTACCGAACCGGCCCATGCGGAGAACGGCGCGGTTGCTGGATAGTTGCCAATCTGCGTGAGGCCGCCGGTGATCAGCGCGCACATACCATGCGATCCTGACCACAAACTCTCCAGCATGCTGTACAGTCGCGGATATCCAAAGTTCTGGGTGGTCCAGCGCGACGCGAGGTAGGTGAGCGGAATCCCGATCAGCCATGCGACCGGCCGGTCGCTCGCCAGCATGATGGACGTCGTGAACAGGTAGGCGACGGTGCCTGCAACGAGCGGCACCAGATAGTGCCACGCCTGGAGCGACGCGTGGGGAACCACGGGATAGTGCTGCAACGCGGCGAGGAGCGAGCCCATGACCATCATGTTCAGCACGAACCCAACGGCGAGTCCGGTGACGATGATCCACCCTGCGGCGCACTTCATCGCGGCGTGCCAGAAGCGATTCACCGGGAGTGTCCAGAAGTACGCGCGCCGACGCGGTTCGTCATCGTGCCACAACACCATGCACATCAGGATGCCGATGCCGACGAGCAGAAATGACTGCTGCGGATCGTACTCCATGCGAACCACGCCGCGCGCCTGACGTACCGCCTGCGTGGTGGCACCCGCGCGCGACGCCGCAATGATGAGGAGCGTATCGAAGGCCGCAAAGAGGAACGCTGCCCAGGCCACGAACCTCCGAAGTCGAAGGAACACGATCCACTGAAGACCACGTGCCGACGGAAGGAACACTGTTGTGGCGCTCATGAGATCCCCCGGCTGTCTTCCTGAGCGGAGCGAAGGCTCTGCTTTCCGTCGTCGGGATCGAGCAGAGCGATCATCGCATCGGAGAGGTTCAATCGCGACACGTTCCACAGTGTCGCGCCACTCTGCTCCAATACGGCCGTTAATTCAGTTTCGTCGCCCCACAGGGTGTACTCGATTTCCCCGGGCGCACTTTTCCGGCGAAGGAGCGCTTTCATCACGGCGGTGGGCGCCTCCCACTGTGCCGGAATGCGCGCCTGGTAGCGGCGCAGTCGCTCCCGAAGCGTCTCCATCGGAAGTTGCGCCTGTAGTGTTCCATGCCGTATCACCGACACGTGATCGGCGAGCGCCTCGAATTCGTATGCGTGATGCGTCGAGATCAGCAGTGTCGTGGGCGATTCGGCGATATGCTCCACGAGCGTCTCGAGCACCCCTTCCCGCATCAGCGGATCGAGACCGTCCGTCGGCTCGTCGAGGATGAGCACCGGGGGCCGGTGCGCGAGCGCCATAAGCAGGTGCACGCGCCGACCCTGCCCCTTGGAGAGTGTGCGCATCGTCTGTCCGAGCTGCAGGTTGAACGCCTTTGACAGCCGCTGCGCATACGCATCGTCCCAGGTGGGGTAGTACCGCGAGTGGTACGTCAGCAGCTGCGCGACCGTGAGCCAGCCGTACCCCCAGTCGAGTTGCTCGGGCACGTATCCCACATGGCGGCGCACCCATGTCGATTCCGCGCTCGCCGAATGACCAAGAACCATTGCCTCGCCCGTGGTGGCGCGTGTGAGGTCGAGGAGAATCCTGATTGTGGTGCTCTTACCGGCGCCGTTAGGGCCGACGAACAACGACACGGCGCCGGTCGGTACCTGAAGTGCCACGTCGCTAAGCGCCCACGCGCGACGATAGCGCTTCCCGAGCATCCGCGATTCGATCGCGAGCTCGCGATCAAATCGCTGTACGAGCGTACCGTCGGCGTCGGACCGAAGCGCGGGCCCGGGAAATGGAATGGCGTTCGTCATGCGCGCTTCGAGAGCGCCGTGCGGCTCGCCTCGCGAATTCCCTCGAGGAGTTCGGCCGCGGTCACTCCGTAGCGAAAGCCGTCACGTAGTGCACGCTCCGCGACTTCACGCACGATCGCTCGGCGCTCCCGTGCGGTCACTTTTTTGCGGAGCGCGTACGTGCCCAGACCTTTTCGCATTTCCACCACACCGAGGCGTTCGAGCTCGCGGTACGCCTGGACCACCGTGCTGGGATTAATGCGAAGATCGACCGCGAGTTGCCGGACGGAAGGGAGCAGCTCGTCGGGCGCTATGCGGCCGAGCGCAACCGCGCGCTGGATCTCGTCAACGATCTGCGCATAGAGTGGCGTTGGGCTGTGTGGATCGACAGCGATCAGCATACGGGCTCACGGCGGCTGGTGTATGGGAATACTGATACACCAACACTGCTAACGCAAGGAGGTACTGTCGATGTCAGAGTTCGATGAATGGAGCATGGCCGGGATGCACTGGTAGCACGAAGAGCTGATCAGCCACAAACGCTCGATGAGCCACGCGCCGGCCATCTTCATCGTGGACACTCGCTGTTCGCCTGCGTTGGTGCGATGTCCACGCGTGGACGGTGATCCAATCTGCCAACGCGATCAGCGACAGCGTAGATGAACCGTGCCACTTTCGCCATTCCATCGTAGTTGATGTACTGCGGCTCGTCGGTGACCTGATGGTAGTCAGCGTGCACGCCGGTGGTGAAGAAGGCAACCGGGATCCCGTATCTGGCGTACATGAAATGGTCACTCCGGCAATACGGCGTTTGCGGATGACCAATCACGTCGGTGGTATAGTCGAGTCGCAATCCGCTCTGGACATTGACCTGCGCAACCAACTCTCCAAATTCGCTCGACATCCGACGTGACCCAATCACCTGCAGATAGCCGGGGCCGCCGCGGATCGGCGCACCATCCTTGGTAACTCCGGTGACATCGGCGGCGGTACCGCGACCGACCATGTCGACATTGAGCTGCGCGACGATTGAATCACGCGCAACCGTTGGATGGTCGGTGAAATACTGCGATCCGAACATCCCGAGTTCCTCGCCGGTATGCCACACAAACAGCAGGGAGCGACTCGGCTTCACTTTCGCCGCGGCGAATGCTTCTGCGATCTCCAGCAGCGTGACGGTGCCTGACCCGTCGTCGTCGGCGCCATTGAAGATGGAGTCGCGGCGCGACCCCCCGTGTCGTGCTCTCAGACTATCCGTTAGCCGGCGGATTCGCTGGACTTCATCACCGCTCGCTGGCCTGCGCGGACTTTCCCCGCCGCGAGGGCGGACGATGATGTTGAACGCGCGCACCGAATCGTGATCGACGGCGGGCGACCCATCGCGCTCGTCTGGCCGTCCGATGTGATCGTTGTGTGCGCCGAGCGCCACATATTCACCTCTCAGCCGCGCGTCTGAGCCGGGAAGAATCCCGATGACGTTTCGCGCCGGAGCCCGCCGCTCGGTGAATGAAATCTTGCCGCGCACCGTTCGGCCAATGGCGCCCGGTGACGCATCATCCAGACGAACACCAAGCATCTGCTCAGCGACGTTGTTTGTGACGTAGAAGTAGTTTGGCCGAGCGAGGGATGGCACAGTTCCGCGCACAATCGCATACTCGCCACGATACGCACCGTCGACATACCCTGCGGGTACGGCATCGAGTTGGGCCACGGCAATAGCACGCGCACCGGCGAATCGCGCTGAGAGTACCGCGCGATTGACACCATCCCAATCGGGTGCGCCCAGGCTGTCTTTGCCAAGCGCGAGCACGACAATGCGACCTTCGGCCGAGCTAATCGGGATCCGCGCGATCGAGTCCTTCGTGGTTCCGCCAAACACCGCGACGCTTCCATCGAACTCCCTTGCACCCGTTCCCTGATCGCGTGGAGCGAAGTCCGACCACAGCATGAATCGCCTTTCACCAACCCTGAGCCACGATGTCGAATCGACGTCTCGCAGCAGGATCGGCGACTGCAGGTAGGTACCATCGTCGCCACCGGGCAACAGTCCCATGCGCCGGATTTCGCGTTCGATGTAGGTCGTTCCCTTCCGATTGCTTTCACTTGCTGCGCGTCGGCCCAGCATCGAATCGGCCGCAAAGATGTACAGCCGCGTCATCAGATCCGCTGCAGAGATCGCGGCTTTCGTCGGCTTGCCGCTGAATGTCAGGGGGAGTTCCGTTGGGCCGGGGCTCCGCTGCGCGAACGCCGCAACCGGAGTCATCATCGTGCCAATGCATCCCGCTGTAAACACTCCACACAGGAGTTGCCGAGCGACAACGGTGATAGGGCGCATGCTCACCTGAACGTTCGACCGTGAAAAAGGAATACGCGCATTCGGCTTCATGCGTCAGAGGGCGATCGTGCAACGAGCCGTTCCAATCGCGCAGCCGCCTTCGCGTAATCCTGGTCGACGTACGCGCTGTTTGCCTCGCGGCGGAGCACGAGCGACGAATCTACGCTCTGCGCTCCAAGCGGAAGCGCCAGGTGAATGACAACGAGAAGCCTGAGTACATGCTTCACGGGAACGTGTTTGTTCCGCTCGTGCGCGCGCCGGTCCACGCCACGCTGTAGCTGCACGTCGTGGGTGCCGTAGCGCGCGCGACGGATGCGGAGACTGTCGCTGTGAAGCCTGTCGCCGTGAAGCGACCCGCAATCGTGAGTGTGTGCGTCTCGCCACCGCCCGACACGGCCTTCGAGCGCGTGGTGAAATCACCAGTCGCGGTTACGTCACCAGAGTAATCGTTGCCCGCGTGACTCAGGGTAAACGTCGAGGCACCCGCCGTATGCGTGATGGTCGTGGTTGCATTGGCAACAGCGATTCCGGGACAGGTGCTTTGCGAGAGGACGACAGTGGTGGGGTATGTGCCCGCAATGGCGAGCACGCCCGTGTTGCTCGTCGTTTGTCCGCTGCTTCCGCACGCGGCGATCAGGACACCGAGGGACCCTGCGATCACAGTGCGATATATACGACACGACATTCATGCACCTCTGGTTGTGTGGCTGTGGGGAGAATCGGAAGCGTGCTACTGCGTCGCCACCTTGGCGATTGCCCTGACGACACTCATGCGGCTCTTGGAAACGGGCATGAGGCTGCCGTCGGGGAGTTGGATCAATCCGCGCGCGCCATCGAGGCGCACCAATGTGCGGATGTGGCATTGGTTGACGTACGTGGCGCGATGTGTCCTCACGAACTCGCCGCCGAGTGTCGCCCGCAGCGCGCTCAGCGAGGAACTACTGTTGAGCGTACCGAGCGCCGTGAAGAGCTGGCTCGAGGATCCCTTCGTGGTTGCCGCGTAAATATCCGAGGGGGCCAGTGACTGCACGCGACTGGCCGGCTGTGTAACGCCAAGCGCTTGGAGCGAAAGGCTGACGGCGGACATGAGCAAGTCGTCGGCGCTGTCATCACCATCGGCGCCCCACCGGCCAGTGATGCGAGTGCGATCGCGCGACTCCACGATGCGGCCGGCACGGCGCACCGACAATGCGACGCGTGCCTGCGTGAACGGCTTGAGGAGAAAATCCACGGCACCGGCGTCGAACGCGCGCACGGCATCTGGCGCGAAGGCACTCATAGCGACGACGACCGGCGTGGTGCCATCGGCTCGCGGCCGACATGCGGTCAGGAGTAATCGCGCATCGCGTGCGTCGGCGTAGATCACGTCGATTGCACGCGCGTCCCTCGATGGCGCCGCAGGATGCCCGCGAACTTCCAGCGTTCCCACGCGCTCCAGTGCGTCGGTGAGCAGCCGGAAGTCGACGGCGTCTTCATCCATAATTGCACAGATCATTGGTCGCACCATCCGCTTTGGGCACGCACTAACAACGCCCCCGTGTGCTGGCACTCGGCGGTGAAGCAAGGATGTGAGCGCCTGGTGGCGCGAGCAATGGGCGGAGACGTCCGCATAAGTCAGAAAGTCGTGGAACGCGAAGGTGGGAACCGGCCGTTTCTCCCGGTTGCGGACGTCACGTGACTAACTGAAACGCCGCCAAGTGAGACTCGTATGCGCATCGATCACACCCCACCGTGTCGACGGCGCGCTCATTCCCACTTAGTGGAGGACATGTGCGGAGACTTCAACAACTGATATGCACAGCAGCGATCCTGCTCCTGTGCGCAGCAAGCGCGTCGGCGCAGCGACGCGTGACAGGACGGGTTGTGGGTGCTGACGGAGCACCGATCGGCAGCGTCAGCATCACGGTGCAAGGAACCACCATCGGTGCGTACACGCAGGAAGATGGACGCTTTGCACTGGCCAACGTGCCGCAGGGTCCGCAGGTCCTCGTTGCGCGGCGGATTGGCTACAAGAAGCTCACCCTACCGCTGCTGGCAACCCGGGATGCGGTCGAGATGAAGCTGGAGAAGGATGCGCTGGAGCTCGAACGTCAGGTCGTTACCGGCACGACAACGACAATCTCCTCAGTCAACGCGGCGAACTCGGTCGCGATGGTAAGCGGAGAGCAGCTCAACCGCGCGCCGACGCCGGCGCTCGAGAATGCGCTTCAGGGAAAGGTTCCTGGTGCAGTCATCTCGACGAACTCCGGTGCTCCGGGCGGTGGTGCGCAAATCCAGCTGCGGGGCGTCACCTCGATCAACGCGAGCTCGAGCCCACTGTTCGTCGTGGACGGCGTGCTCGTGGACAATTCGCAAGTGCTCAGTGGCGTCAACGCGATTACTGCGGCAGGTGGTGGCATCACCAACTCGCAGGATCAGCCCGCGAATCGAGTCGCTGACCTCAACCCGGCGGACATTGAGTCCATCGAGGTACTGAAGGGCGCGTCTGCTGGCGCGATTTACGGGTCGAAGGCATCGAACGGCGTGATCATCATCACGACGCGCCGAGGCACCGCCGGGAAGGCGCAGCTCAACGTGACGCAGCGTGCCGGAAAGTTCGTGCTCTCGAACAAGCTCGGTCTGCGTTGCTACTCATCTGCAGTGGAGGCGGAGGCTGCGTATCCGGGAAGCGGCGGCGCCGATTTCACCGCGGGTGGCGGTAAGTGCAACGACTTCGAGCAGCAGTTTTACAGCGAGAATCCGCTCTCGTACGAAACAGGTCTTTCGGTTCGTGGCGGTAATGGTGGCACCACCTATTTCGTCAACGGCCTGGCCAAGCGTGACAACGCCATTCAGCGTAACACGTATTTTCAGAAACAGTCGCTGTCGGCAAACATCGGCCAGACAATCGGCGAACGCCTCACGATACGCGCGAGCAACCAGTTCATTCATTCGCTCACCGACCGCGGCCTGTCCGGAAACGACAACGGCGACATCACATCGCCAGGCGATGTGTTCGCGTCCACGCCCACATTCATCGATCTCGCCGCCGGGAACAGAAACCCGTACCTCACGTCCGGTTCGAATCCCTTTCAGACGGCGAATCTCCTGAAGAATCCGGAGGATGTGTATCGCTACATCGGAAGCGTGAGCACCGGCCTCTCCGTGTTCAGCACGCCGCGTCAGTCGCTCGATGTCAGCTTCCTTGGCGGTGTTGATGCGTTCTCGTACAACTCGCACCTGATCTCCCCGCCGGAACTATTCTTTGAGCAGAACGATGGGCTTCCAGGCACGATCGTCGCCAACAAGCGCCAGAACAGTGCCGCCAACCTCAACCTTTCCACTGCCCACAAACTCATCACGAGCTTCGGCACGGCCGCGACGTCCGTAGGCCTGCGGAAGGAGCGCCGCCAAAGTGACGCCGTCGTCAATCAGGGGCGCAACATCCCCAGCGGTGTGACCAACATCAACTTTGGCGTCATCCAGGCTGTCGGCGAAACACAGTCGCTGATCAAGGACTTTGCCTACTTCGCACAGGAAGAGCTCCTCCTGCTCGACGATCGTCTGCTCCTGTCGGCCGCCATCAATTCCGAGCGCTCGAGCGTCAATGGCGACGACACGAAGTTTTATCATTACCCCAAGGCGTCGGCCTCCTACCGCGTCGCGAAGCTCCCGCGGTTTGCCGACGAGTTCAAGCTGCGTGTGGCTGTTGGCCGCGCCGGAAACCAGCCGCCGTATACATGGAAGTACACGTCCCTCCCCGTCTCCGTGTTTAGTGGTACTCTCGGTGCCCGGCCATCGACCATTGCGGGGGCGCCAACGATTCGACCCGAGATAACCACTGAATTAGAAGGAGGCTTCGACGCACAGTTCCTCAACGGAAGAATGGCGTTCGATGCAACCGTGTTCAAAAAGCGCGTGGAAGACCTGGTTCTCTCCGCAGCCGTCTCGGTATCCTCGGGATTCACGACGCGCTACATCAACGGTGGCGCCTTCCAGAATACCGGCACTGAGTTGGGGCTGAACGTTACGCCAATTCAGCGTGACAACATGAGCTGGGTATCGCGCACCACCTATGCGAACGTCGACAGCAGGGTCACACGGCTCGACGTGCCGTGCTTCAACGGTGGGGCCTTCTTTGGCACCGCGTATGGCTCACCATACGTCTGCCAAGGCTTCTCGACCACGACAGTCCAGGCGCGCAACGGCTTTGACACCACCTTCTCGTCGACGGGAGCATTCGTGCGACGCGCGCGTCACCTGACGGCCTACGAGAGCGCTCCCGATTTCTCGATGGGCTTCTCGAACGAGTTCAACGTGGGAGCGCTGCGGCTTTCCACCCTTCTCGATTGGCGGAGTGGCGGCAAGATCGCCAATCTCACCAACGCGTACTTCGATGGCGCCACGGCCGATGGCCTTGGTGCTCTCGCTGACACCACGACGGCAAAGGCGCGCAACGCGCTCATCAGCGCCGGCGGATCGTATCTCGAGGATGCCGGCTTTGTGAAGCTGCGTGAGGTTTCGGTGTCGTACGCGCTCCCGAAAACGGTGACCCGCTCATTCTTTGGCGGCAACGCGCAGGACGTCCGCGTCGAGTTCAGCGGCCGAAACCTCAAGTCGTGGTCCAAATATTCCGGATACGACCCGGAGGTTTCGAACTTCAGCAACCAGAACATTGGCCGAATTCAGGACGTCACTCCGTTCCCGCCGAACCGCACGTTTTTCATGTCGCTCAACGTGACGTTCTGACCATCATCCTCGATACCGGATCCCATTTCATGATGCACTTTCGAAGGATCGCGGTGAGCGCCGGTGTGCTCCTCGGGCTCATTGCATGCAAGGATTCCACGTCCGTTCTGGACCTCAACAACGTGTCGGCGGAGGCGCTCGCAGGCGCCTTCACGCCGGCGTCGAACCAACTCCTCGTAACGGGCTTCCTCAACAACGTTCGCGGGGACCTCTCGTTTACGTACATCGTCCTCGGCCAGACCCTGGCACGTAACACCTACCGGCTCGACAACGCCGAACCGCGGTTCATCACCGAGACTATCGGCGGCCCCGCTGATTTTTCAGGGTTCTTCGGCGCGAGCGCATACGGAGGGTATTACACCACCGTCCGTGCCGCCAACACGATCATCAATGCCCTGCCGTCGGCGACCGGGCTCAGTGCCACCGATGTGGCGGCAACACGTGGACTGGTCAACACGTTCAAGGCCCTCGCGCTCTACCGCGCGTTGCAGATGCGTGATTCGCTGGGCATTCCGATCGACGTGAACCACCCCATCGCCGATCCACCGGCACCGTTTGTCTGCAAGCCGAATGTGCTCGCCTACCTCTCCGCTCTGCTCGATACGGCAGCGACAGATCTCGGGCGGGCCGGCGCAACGTTTCCATTCACCATGCCGTTCGACGCCACGGTGAATGGCGACTTCAACACGCCTGCCGCTATTCTGCAGGTGAATCGTGGATTGAAGGGCGAGATCGAGCTCTTTCGCGGGCTCGACCACCAGAAGCCAAATGCGGCGAGCTTCGCTGCGGCACTCACGGCACTCAATGCTTCGTTTGTGAATGCGGCCTCGCCCATGAGCCGCGGCATCTACTTTCCGTACAGCACCGCGTCGAACGAGACATCCAACCCAATCGCCGATGCGGCCCTGTACCTGAACCCCGGTGTCCCCGACAGTATCGAAGCGGGCGACAAACGCGCCTCCAAGATCATTATCGTTGCGACAAAGACGCTCAATGGCGTCAGCAGCAGATACAAGTCACCGCTCTCCGATCCAGCGGGTTTCACCGCACCAATCGCGCTGCTCAAGAATTCGGAACTGCTGCTGCTCCGGGCCCAGGTGAAGATCGAGTTGGGCGATCTGACGGGTGCCGCGGCTGATATCAACGCCGTACGTGTTGCTGACGGTGGCCTTGCTCCCATCGCCGTCCCAGCCACCAAGGCGGCTGCTATCAGCGCGGTACTCTACGAAAAGCGGTACTCCCTGCTACTCGAGGGAGCACAGCGGCTCGTCGACCTCCGTGCCTATGGCCGCCTCAATGCAACGTTTCTCAAGAAGGAGCTCCCGGGAGACATCTTCCAGGCGGCTCTTCCGATTCCGAAGGGCGAGTTCGACACACGCAGCGTGACGACCATTACCCCCACCTGTTCCTGATTTACCTTTAGTCCATGCTGACAGCGCGCGGTGCCGGTTTGGGCCGCGCGTTGTTGCGTCTGCACCGGCCGTCCTACCCTGGTCGCATACCTTACATATGGAAGCGGAACTGATTCGAGCCTTTGTGGCCGACGCGCCGGGCCAGACGTTTCACTCGCAGCTCGTTCCGCTTGCGGCAATTGGCGAAAGCGATGTGGAGGTCGCCGTCACGGCGTGTGCACTGTGCCACAGCGACCTGCATCTCTGGCGCGGTGATTGGGCCGCCGCGTTTCCGCTCGTTCCTGGGCACGAGATCGTTGGCCGCATTGTCGCCGCGGGGTCGACGGTGTCCGGATTTTCGATCGGTGATCGCGTCGGCATCGGCTGGCAAAGCGGTGCGTGCTTCGACTGCGAGCAATGTCGCGCAGGGCTTCCGCACCTGTGCGCGGTGGCGAAGGTGCGCACCTGCGTGAATCGGCATGGCGGATTTGCCGATCGCGTCGTTGCCGATCACCGCTTTGTGTATCGCATTCCACCCGGCATGGGCGACGCGCAGGCAGCGCCGCTCATGTGTGCCGGATTGACGGTCTTCAGTCCCCTTCGCCGCCTTGGCGTTGCCGCGGGAAGCAGAGTCGCCATCGTGGGCTTCGGCGGACTCGGCCACCTCGCCGTGCAGTTTGCGAACGCACTTGGCGCAACGGTGACGGCGTTCGATCCGGACGAAGAAAAGCGCAGCGACGCAATGATCTGCGGCGCGCACCGGTTTTCCACGGTGCTCGGTGCCACGTCGTCAGTGGCACCGCAACCGGAGTTTGATCTCATACTCACCACAACGCATGCGCCGCTCGAATGGAACTACTGGCTGAGTCAACTCCGGATCGGCGGTGCACTCTGCCTACTCGGCGTACCCTCCGGGTTGGTCGGAGTGGACGCCAACCTGCTGCTCGACGGACAGCGTGTTCTCACAGGCAGTGTCGTCGGTAGTCCAGACTGCATGCGAGACATGCTCGCATTCGCCGAGCGGCATGCGGTACAGCCATGGACGGAGCTGATGTCGTTCAGTGATGTGAACCGTGCCATGCGTCGTCTCGAGGAAGGCGCGGTGCGATATCGTGTGGTGTTGACGCACGCGGCAACGCGTTCATCGTGACGTGCCGGGAAATATCCAGGAGGGAAAGCGCACGTCGCGATCCGACGTCATTGTTCCGCGCAGGAATGCGGAGAATTGGCAGCACCACTCGCGACGCACCGCCGCGCGATTGACGGAACTCGGCGGTCCATTGCGTGTTGGGAATTGCGAAGTGGTCGCGATCAGACCCGGTGATGACCAGCCGGATGCGCGAACCCACGGCAAATTGGTGCGCGAGCGGAAGAAGTTCGAAGCGCGCTTCGGTCCACGCGGCCGATCGCACGGCGAGTGTGTCTCCGGCGCGATAAGTGTGATACGCCTGAGGCGCTGGATACCAACGGGGCGCCGCACCAATCTTGCGATTGACGAGCCGCAGCTGGCCTTCGGTGACCATCTGCCCTGCTCCGGTACTGTCCACTTCCTCGAGATAGGCGAATAGCGTGGGATCGCTGGTTGAGTAGCGACCGTGCAGTATCACGACGGGGTGCCCTACCGCGACAAGTGCGCGTGCCAACGGCGCTGTGGTGAATGCGACCGCGCCGGACGGAATCGACGCGCGCGGAGGATAGTTGACCTGCCCCCCGCCGAGAATCGTATTCCACCGCGTATTCGGCCCCGTGCCAAGTGTGGTGTCAACGGTAAAGCTCCCAACAATTGCCGAGCGCCTCGAATCACTTGTGGTCAGCGTCCCGCGAGGGGCGAGATACCACACAGTCGATGTTGTAGCGGGTGGCCATGTTGCCGAGGCTACCCATCGGTTCTCACCAGTGATGAAATAGTGAACTGGAGATTCCGTAGCGATACCGGTATCGATGCCGCGCAGGTGCCAGTCGAAGAATCGGCGTAAGGCTGCAATGTGCGCGAACGATGTACGGCTTGCGCCATGTCCGGGAAGGTAAGCCCAGGCGCCACCGTGGTTCCACGGGCCGATCGTCAGCCGGTTGTCGGGACCAGGCTGGGCGAGGTACCGCTTGATCGCACCGTATCCAAAGCCACCATCCACCCAACCTGAAACGCTGTACGTCGGCACCTGGTGGCGCGACGTTCGGTAGTGTGTATGTGGGCTCAACGTATCGATGGACAGGCCGGCGCTGGTGATATCGTCGCGATAGTGGAGCGACGACATCTGTTCAAAAATACGCCCATTGGCCGCATGCTCGACAATTGCCGCAGCTAACAACTCATTGCCGGTTGTGCCATCCGCGGCCGGACGCACACCACTGGTCACGACACGCTGCGCATCGGTCAACTGATTGGCATCGAGCACGTCGACGAACGATTCCCACGCACGAAAGAAGGGGCTCAGGAACGCGCCGCCGGGGAACATGACGTCGGCATAGAAATCAAACAGTGAAAACCTCGGTGCCACCGCCTTCACCGCAGGGTGGCCGAGTGTGCCGACAAATTCGGCGGTGGTTCCTGGATAACTCACGCCGGTGGCCCCTACTGCACCATCGGACCACGGCTGTCGGATGATCCATTCCACGACGTCCCATCCGTCGCGAATCTCCTCCGGGGCAAACTCGGCGCGACGCGTTCCAAATGATGCGCCGGTGCCTCGCACGTCGACCACGAGTACCGCGTAGCCAGTGTTCACGAACGCGATCAAACCCGTGGCAGGAAGGACTTTCGCATCCGCCTCTGCATCCAACCGACGATCGGAGCGGTGATAGCGCGTCTGCTCCAGGATTGTTGCGAGCCGCTGGTCGGGCGTGCGATCACCTGGCAGGTAGAGATCGGCGGCGAGTCGAACACCGTCGCGCATCACGATGAAGCGTGATTGGCGCGTCCACGGACGCGGAGCGGGAGGACCCACGATACCGGGAATCGTGTCGAACCATGCACGATCAGGTGCCGCGATGACCACTTGCGCGTGCAGCTGCGCTGCCGCGGCGAACACTGCATACATGATGATCGCGGTAGCGTTGATGTAACGCACGCCACGACTCACACTCGCCCGCGGCAGCCGCACGATGTTCCTCGCGATGATGAACGGTCTCCCTGCGCCGCCACGCGCGGCGCCAGCTCGAGGGCGACACGCTAGGCGGTCGTCGCGGGCTCGTCAAACCTCCGGTGAGTTGCGAATGCAAGAATTGTGTGAATGCGCGATGAGATGGGCCAGCGCGGTGGCGGCCGGCACTCATCGTTCAAACCTTTCGATGCGCCCCACTGTCACAGGCTTCGCACGCCTGCCTCGAACATCCATCCCACAGCATGTCTCACTCACTGCAGAATGCCGTACCTTGCACAGGTGCGCGTTGGCCACGCGTCGGACTGCTACTTGTAGCACTGGGGTGCGCGCCGAGAGTCGGTGCGCAGGCAAGTTCTCCCGTTGAAGTACCGGCATACACGCTGACGTTCAGTGACTCTGCGGTAAACCGCATTCACGTCGCGTCGAGTTTTGCACTGTCGAGCGACACGCTGCGCATGTCCGCAGCGATGGCGGCGCAACTCAAGGATGGTTGGGCAACATTCGTTCATGACTTGAAGGCATATGACGGTGCACAAACGGTTGCGCTTACGCCGCTACCCGGCGGACGATGGCTTGTTGCGGCACCGCACCCCGCGCGCCTGTCGCTGACGTACGATGTCGTGGTGGCTCACGATTCGGTGCGATGGAATGTCTCGGGCGACTGGGCGCGCGCCTATTCGCGCGACCACACCGTGTTCTTCACCGGCCGTGCGGTGTTCATCGTATCTAATGGCGCGCCGTCGACGCCGGTGCGCGTGCGTTTTCAGTTGCCGCACGGATGGAGCATCGCGACGCCGTATCGTGCAGTGGCGAGTGATCCATCCCTCTTTGAGGCGTCGAGCCTTACGGACTTGTGGACCAACGGAAACCTCGCGGGCACCCTTGTGACAAACGAGCTACGCGTGGGCGATCTTCAGTTAGTCCTCGCTGGTAGCGCCTCCATGCGCGAGGGCATCGCGGCTTATGCAGCGACGTTCGACCCCGTCATCAAGGCATACTCCTCCATGATGAATGGAGCGCCCAGCAGAAAGCTCGTCGTCATGACGGGCGTAGCACCCAGCGCGGGGAACACGGGCGGCGAATCCTTTAGACAGAGTGTGAGCACGCTGTTCAACGAAATGCCATCCACGCAGAATCGTGCATTCTGGAGTTATACCGTCGCGCACGAGTTGTTCCACCAATGGAACCCGAACGCGCTCCCTCCCGCGCGGCAGCCTCCGTTCGAGTGGTTCGTGGAAGGCTTCACGGACTACATGGCGCAGCAGGCATTGTTGCGCACCGGCATCATCACGGAGCAGGAATTCCTCACCCGAGTGGCTGCGGCTTACACCCGGTACACGGCCGTCGCGGGCAAGATCTCCTTGAGTGCGGCGGGACCCGAGAAGGGGGCTAACTATGACCTCATCTACTTTGGCGGGAGCACGCTGGCCGCGGCGCTCGATGTCGAGTTGCGGGAGCGAACCGGTGGTGCACGCGGAATCCCCCAACTCATGGCGCACATGTATGCGTCCTTCAAGCAGACGAACGCGGCCTACGACTACGACGGTCTCGTGCGGCTGATCAACGAAATCGCTGGCGCGGATGAAAGCGGATTGCTGGCGCGCTATGTCAATGGCACAGATATCATTCCGCTCGAGAGCTTTCTCGCCCGCGCCGGTGTGACTTTGGGCCGGCGCGACGGGGCTGTTGTCGTGGATCGGTCGGCGGACGCCACGCCCGCGCAGAAAGCAGTGTTGGCTGCCATCTTTACGAAATAGCTTTTGGGAGGCGTTCACTTCCAAAATACAAACGTGAGAGCGCATGAAGCTTCTGGCGTGCACATTGGCGGCGCTTGCCGTAACGGGCTTTGCATCCCAGCGCGAGCCGCATCGAGCCTCACGGACCACCATCGTCATGCTCGGCACGGGAACCCCCATTCCTGATCCCGACCGGAGTGGTCCCGCGGTCGCGATCATCGTTGACAGTACGCCCTATCTGTTCGATGCAGGTACCGGCATCGTCCGCCGCGCGGTGGCAGCAACGCGGCTCGGCGTTCCCGGACTGGCGATGCCCGAGTTGACGCGCGTGTTCCTGACGCATCTCCACTCCGATCACACCATGGGGCTGAACGATGTCATCTTCACGCCGTGGATTCAGGGTCGCAACGCGCCGCTCACGGTGTACGGCCCGCCGGGCACACGACGCCTCGTCAACGGAATTCTCGATGGAAATGACGAAGACATTCGCGAGCGCCTTGCCTCCGCCGGTGGCCCCTCGGCAAGCGGGTGGAAGGTTGACGTGCACGAGATTGGTGAGGGCGAGGTGTTCCGTGATTCCCTCGTACGGATTACGGCGTTCGCGGTGCCGCACAGCGGATGGAAGTACGCATTTGGTTATCGCATCGATACGCCAGATCGCTCGATCGTGTTGAGTGGCGATGCTCGTAGGAATGACGTGGTCGCCCGGATGTGCAACGGCTGCGACGTCCTGATTCACGAGGTGTATTCGGATTCCGGACTGCGCACGGTTCCACTTGCTCGCCGGCCCTATCACATCCAGGCCCACACCTCGGCGACCGATGTGGGCGACATCGCAACGGCGAGCAGGACGGGCCATCTCATCCTGTATCATCAGCTCATGTGGAGCGTAGACGAGGCGCAACTCCTGAGGGAGGTGCGCGCTCGTTTTCACGGCGCGCTGTCGTCGGCGCATGACCTGGACCGCTATTGAACGCGCAGCATGAGCGCATGCGACGTCCATTTGGGCCGTACTGACCACTCCCTGCAGGATGTGCATCATTCGCCGCACAGCGGTTCCCGGTCGCGGCGAGAGCGACCACATTAAGCTGCATGCCACCCGTACATCCACGCACGTCATGGAGCCTCGTTCCCCCTGGGTGGACGAGGCGCCGTTTTGCGCTCGGCGTCTGTGCGGCGTTCGCGCTCCCGGCACTCGTCTTCATCTCGCAGGTTTACTACTCCACGCTGGCTGAAGGTGGACGTGCACCCGTATGGCGTGCCGTGAGTGTGCAGACCGGCCTCTGGTTGATATGGGCAGCGCTGTCGCCACTCGTGGTCTGGATCATTCATCGCTCGGAGATGATGACCCGGCGCCTCATGCCGCGCCTGCTTCTGCTCACCGCCGGCGGCGTCTTCTGTGCCGCGGTGCAATCGGCGGGAATGTTCACGATCTACAGCCTTGCCGGCCAGAACATACCAGGAAATCGAGCACCGACGCTCGGGTCCTTTTTCCAGGGCTGGCTCGTCATCAATTTCATATTGTACGCGGCGATCATCTGCGCCGTGTTCGCGATTCTCTACTACAATCGCTTTCGGGAGCGCGAGGTCGCCGCCTCGGAGCTGGCCGTCCAGCTCTCCCAGGCACAGCTCCGCGCGCTTCGCATGCAGCTAAATCCGCACTTCCTCTTCAACGCGCTCAACACGATTGCCATGCTCGTGCGAAAGGAGGACGGCCACGCCGCCGTACGGATGCTCGCCGGGCTGAGCGACCTCCTGCGCTATGCGCTCGATGATGATGCGGCAGATGAAGTGCCCCTCGCGGGCGAGCTTGCATTTCTCGACCGCTACCTCGCCATCGAGCGCACACGCTTCGGTGACCGCTTGCGCGTGACCGTCGATGTGGACGCACATGTCCTCGATGCACTGGTACCGAATCTCATTCTGCAGCCACTTGTCGAGAACGCTGTGCGATACGGCGTCGCGCCTCGCGCCGCCGGTGGCGCCATTTGTATCTCGGCGTCCCGCACCGGCTCGGAGCTCGTGCTCGCGGTAAGCGATGATGGGCCCGGTCTCGCTGACGAAGCATCAATGTCGGCCGGCGTTGGCCTCACGAACACTCGCGAGCGGCTCGCACGTCTCTACGGAGTTACCGGCACGCTGGCTATTGCGAATGCGAGCGCGGGCGTGGTCGTCAGGATCACCATTCCATATCACACAGCGCCGCTCGTGACCAGGCTCGCATCATGAAGGAGCGAGTGCGTGTGGTCGTGGTAGACGACGAGCCAATTGCGCGTGAAGGCGTGGTTCGTCTCCTTGCACGTGATCGCGATGTCGACGTCGTTGGGGAATGTGGCGACGGTCGTACGGCAGTCGAGCTGGTGGCGCGTCTCGAGCCAGACATCGTCTTTCTTGACGTTCAGATGCCGGAGATGAACGGCTTCGAGGTGCTGCGCGCGCTTGGCCGGCGTCGCACGTGCGCCGTGGTCTTCGTCACCGCGTTCGACCAGTATGCCATTCGCGCCTTTGAAGTTCACGCGATCGACTACCTGCTCAAGCCGTTCGACGACGAGCGTTTCACGCGCGCCCTCGAGCATGCGAAGGCCGACGTCCGGAAGCTTCGCGTCGATGACTTGCAGGACCGGCTCGCGGATTTGCTCGACTCGGTCGCCGACCGGCCGGCCGAGGGGATCCGCTCACGCATTGTGGTGAAGTCCCAGGGCCGAGTGCAGTTCGTTCGCGCCGAGGACATCGACTGGATTGAAGCGGCAGACTACTACGCCAAGCTTCACGTGGGTGGCAAGGTACACCTGCTGCGCGAGACAATGGGAAAACTCGAAACGGCGCTCGACCCGAAGATCTTCTTTCGCGTGCATCGCTCGGCCATCGTGAATCTTGATCGTGTTCGGGAAATGCAGCCCTACTTTCGCGGCGAGGATGTGCTGATTCTCCGCGACGGCACCAAGCTGCGGTTGAGTCGCAATCGCCGCGCGCGTCTCGAAGCCCTGCTCGGGCAAGCGCTGTAATCGGTCCCTGCATGGATGTGCGACTTCCCTGCAGTGGTGTGGGGAAGGCACCGGCGCAACGCTACTCTGGCACCAGACGCCATCCACTCTGGAATGCGCACACCCTTCGAGGTCCGTCATGCTCCTTTCATTGGTCGTTCACGTCGTCTTCGCGGCGACGACACCCTCTGCTCCGCCGTCGCCCACGGCCGTGAGCGATACCATCAGCGTCGGGCATCCGGCATTACGCGCTATCACGCTGCGGCTTGGCACGGATACATCGCAGGTTTTCGCCATTCAGAATGGCGAGCGTAAACTCCTCAACACGGGCATTGTGACGATTGCGTCGACGCCGACCGGCTATCTGGTAGCGCTGAAGAACGAATCACCGCGCGCCACGGCCATCGACAGCGTCTGGGTCGATCGCGGCACCTTCGCCACGCGACGGCACGTTGAAATCACAACGAACGCCTTCAGGCGACTGACCTTTGACGGCACGCATGTCACCGGCACCATCAAGGACAGCACCGGCGAGCATACCGTGGATCAGCGGCTCGAGCGGGCGGAGCTCGACAACAGCATCATCGGCGTGCTTTCGAACGCGCTGCCGTACAAGGCAGGCTACTCAGCAACGCTTGGTTCGTATGATATCAGCGGCCGCTACCTGTACCTGACGATGCACGTTGTTGGCACAGAGTCGATCGCCAGCGGAAGCGGGACTGTTGACGCGTGGAAAATCGCGATGGATGCTACCAACGGCCCCATGACATGGACCTCCGTGCGATGGATCGATTCCGCTCGCAAGAAGGAAGTCCAGTGGACAATAAAGCTCGGCGAACGCGAGATGATTTCCGTGACGAAGTAGAACGGCTCGCGGTGGCTCGTGTCAGAGAATGGTGGAACACCAAAAATGACAGCCACTTGGCCTTTCGTGCCGCAGAGGCGTGCGATCAGTTGCAGTGTCGCAACTCATCTCATCGCTGCTGCCACTGCGTTCACGACTGCCTCGAGGTCCATCCGATGCGTGCTGCTCTCTCGTTGCCTGGCCTGATGCTGTTAATCCTGAACGCTGCGCCGCCTGGTGAGGATGTGATTCGTCAAATGCACCAGCGGTATCTGGGTGCTTGGGCAAGCACGTTCACGTTTGAACAGAAGACGACCCTCGCCGATGGCCAGGTCGAAACGTGGTACGAGGCCGCGGAGCTTCCCGGAAGGCTCCGCATTGACATCGCGCCGGCGTCCGCGGGTCGCGCGATTCTTTTCCGCGGAGACTCGATCTACAACTATCGCGGCGGACGGCGGGGGCGGGGCGGCCCATTCATACACCCGCTCCTCGTGCTGCTGTACGATGTACATCATCAGTCACCCGATACCACCATCGCTCGCCTCAGGGCCCTCGGCTTCGATCTCACGAAGTCGCACACCAGGCAATGGGAGGGCAAGCCGGTGATTGTTGTCGGTGCAGCTGCTGGCGATTCTTTGTCCGCACAATTCTGGATCGAGACCGAACGCCTGCTCCCGGTGCGCGTGCTCCAGCCCAACGCAAACGGCCTGCTGGACGATCGCATCGGCAACTACGAAGTACTGGCCAAGGGATGGGGCGAGCGACGTGTGGAAACGTGGCAAAACGGCAGCCGCATTCAACTCGAGGAGTACTCGCACGTGCGGGCCAACGTCACACACGAGGCGGGGCTCTTCGAGCCGGCACTCGACTACAAACTCCCCAATTGGATTGCGCAGCAGAAATCGCCGTGAGTACAACGCTCCATGCCGTGATCGGGGCGCGTTGTCTCGCTACTTGTGAGCAGCTGTGAGGGCGCCGAGGTAAACCAGTGCGTCGAACGCCACTGCCGGCACGATGTCGAGCGACATGGTGATGTTGACCCGCATGGAATGGCTATCATGTAGCCACGTGTGTACGGGGCCGGCGAGTGGTGCGTCGCGGAGGCCGAGCACGAATGGCGCCCGCCCTAAGCGTGAAAGTGCGGCGTCCATTCCCAGCGTATCAACCGGATTCGCACCGCCCGCTCCTTCGCGTCCGGCTGCGTATGTGCCGACGATGAACAACTCCTTACCGAACATCGTGCGCAAATACGCCCCCAGCATAGCCGGTGGTGTGGTGAATACGCGAGACAGGCCACCGGTGATCACACTGTTCATTACGTGCGAATCATGCGCAAACACCATCACGCGGCGCGCCACTCCTTCCTGTCGCATCACCCAGTGCGTGTTGTCCGCCATCGCGCGATCACGAGCTGTGATCGGACGAAAGATCAATGGAGACAGGCCGCGGACTGTGCTGTCTGGTGGCGGCATCGCTCGCCAGAATCCGTCGAGCTGGCGCGCAACATTCGCGTCGCGCAGTGCGCGCTGGAACTCGGCATTGTCTGCACGCGCCGCCTTAGACGCCTGGTGCCGTTCCAACTCGGCGATAAGGTCACTGATGTTTGCGGAAAGGCCGTTTCGTTCGGCCGGCGCGAGCGATGTGCGGCTTGCGCGTTGTAGTTGCGCAAGCGATGCAGCAAGCGGCACGTCCGTCCGTGTCGCGGCATCGCTGTCATATCGGCGCAACCACGCTCGCGGCGAGGCCAGTGCGCGCTCGAGTCGCTCCGCGTCGGGCATTTCATCGACGCCGCTGAGATCAATGCCATAAATCTTCAGTCTCTGCGCGGTTCTCGCCGAGCGATTGTAGCTGCGCATCCACTCGATGAGCTCTGCGTTCTCCTTGAAGTCACCGAACCCCCAGGTGAAGTAGCGGCGGGCGACTTCAGTTGCGTTGCCGTCGCCGCCATCGATGTACGCCTGAAGTCCTGCGGACTCGGGCGCACCCGTCTCGAGCGCGATCGCCCGGAAGCCAGCGGTTTCCACCAGATATCGGAATAGCCGGTTTCGAAACGCCAACGGTTCGTGCCATCCGTGAGCGGGCTCGCCCACGAGAACGGCGCGCGACGTCCCAATCATCTTGCGCAGGGGATCGAGATCGCTCGTCGCGCCAGCCGGTTCGACTGTACGAAGTTGGTGCAGGTGCGCACGTCCCCATGCGACGAATGCATCCGCTGGTGAATTCTGGCCCGCGACTGGTGCCGGCGCGGCGAGCGCGCAGAGCGCGAGGGCACCGGCGAACCGGATCATGTGCGAGCGCGCGAGCATTCTCGTTTTATCGCGCATCGAGCCAGCTCTTGTGATAGGCCGGGTCTTCGATGGCGAGCGCCTGCTTGGCCACCTTGAGTGGGCGGAAGGTATCCATCATGACCGCGAGCTCGTTGGTGTACTTGGCGCCGATGGACGCTTCGGTGCGGCCTG